>NZ_LZEJ01000028.1:0-41191 GCF_001704375.1 Alishewanella sp. HH-ZS
GGGGATTTGTGTATAAGAGACAGGTTTTATACTGGGGTTTTTTACAGTAAGAATTAACATGGGAGTGAGCAAAATCAGTTAGTATCCTGCTGTTCAGTTTGCCACAGTATCGATTAGCCTCTATGCTGGCGCGTAGAGTAGTTTGAGGTGAAAATGGATATATTACTAACAGTCGCGGATTATTTTATCGTTGGTCTACAAAAACCAACTTTGGCATTTCTACTTGGCGGTATGTTGATTGCGGCACTCGGAAGTCGCCTCACCATTCCAGAGCCTGTCTACAAATTTATTGTTATCGTCTTGCTGCTAAAAATTGGTTTACAAGGCGGCATGGAAATCCGTAATGCTAACCTTGCTGCACTGCTACTTCCTGCCTTTTTTGCCGTCATAGCTGGTGTGTTAATTGTGCTGTTAGGTAAATACACCTTAGCAAAATTACCTGGTGTGAAAGAAACTGATGCCTTAGCCACGGCCGGCTTGTTTGGTGCGGTTTCAGCCTCTACCTTTGCCGCTGCGATGCTGCATTTAGATGATATTGGTATGGAGTACGAAGCCTGGGTATCGGCACTCTACCCCTTTATGGACATACCAGCCCTAATACTGGCAATAGTGTTAGGCCGCTTAGCCAGTGATCGGCAGCAAGCGATGGCCGAGGCTACGGCGGATAAACCCCAAAAATCAGTGCGTAAGCCTATCTCAATTAAAGAAATTATTATCGATAGCTTACAAGGTTCAGCGCTTACTGCGTTATTATTAGGGTTGTTAATTGGCTTATTCGCCAAACCGGAACCGGTATATGCTTCTTTTTATGAACCAGTATTCCGCGGTTTCTTATCAATTCTAATGCTCATTATGGGTATTGAAGCATGGCAGCGTTTAAGTGAACTACGCAGAGTGGCGCATTGGTACGTCGTCTATGCGATTGCAGCGCCAATTGCGCATGGTGCTATTGGCTTTGGCTTGGGCTATTTAGCGCATCATCTAACTGGGTTTAGTGCAGGCGGGACCGTACTATTAGCGGTGATGGCAGCGTCAAGTTCGGATATTTCAGGCCCTCCGACACTCAGGGCGGGTATACCCAAGGCAAATCCTTCCGCTTATATTGGTTCCTCAACCAGTATTGGTACCCCGATTGCGATTGCCGTCTGTATTCCATTATTCACCGAATTAGCGAAAGTCGTGTTTTAAGGCGCGGGAGTCCATTATGAAATATCAGGCTTATCAAATTAATATTATTGCGGAAAAGGTGCTGGAAGAAGATCTCATCGCGTTATTAGAAGAGGCTGGCGCCAAGGGTTACAGTATTTTCGAAGCGGGCGGCAATAGCTCTTTACACCTGCACCCAGCGCAGCATGCTTCAATTATCGATGCCTTACATCTGATGAAAATTGAGGTCATTGTGAAAGATCAGCAAAAAGCTGAACAGATTGCTGAGCAGATCACTCAGGAGTTTTTTGACACCCAGCCTGGCATTGTTAGCCTCAGCGAAGTGTGGATTTTCAGACCGCAAAAGTTTTAGGTAACTTAGCTGGCTATATTTAAAAGTCGATTATTCCTAAATTGGCTTATCGTAAGCTTTGCTGCTGTGGCCAGGGTTATTCTGGTATTTCAGCTGTTGCTCCTTTCTGGTACAACACTGCTATCGCCCTGAGATATGACGATTGTGGGGCGTAGGCTCCATTCTGTGAAGAGGTGGCGCAGTCGCCTAAACGTGTTTTAAACATTGACAGCAGCCCTCAAAAATGGAGGGCTGCTGTGTTTATGGTGATCACCAACTTTTCCTATTTTGGGTTTAAGCCATTAGCCTTACAAAAAATGGCTTAGCGCTCTCATTGTCTTATTAGTAATACTTCAAACCATCTGCCTTACCGCGAAACGCATAATAGGCAACCGCGGTATAGGCGGCGATAATCGGAATAACCACAACAGCGCCGAAGAAAATAATGGTCAGGGACTCTTTGGAGCTGGCCGCTTCATACAGTGTCATCTGGTTCGGCACCACAAAGGGGTAGAAGCTTAGTGCTAAGCCGACAAAGCTGCAGACAAAGATCACTTTACAGATAAAGAACGGCAGCCAGGCGCCGCGATCATCGGGCAGCGGTAGCCGCTTTAAAGCCAGATAACCCAGCGCAAACATCGCAAAACACAGCAGCGGAATGGCGGCAAATAAATAAGCCAGTGGTGGCTCGGTCCAAACCTGATATACATTGGCATTTACCAGCGGATTGATAGCGCTGACTGCCAGAATACCGGCCAGCGTCCAAACCCCGGCCAATTTACACTGCCGGATAGCATGGCGCTGTAAATCGCCACTGGTTTTGCCTATCAGCCAGGCATTGCCAATCATCGCATAGGCGGCGGTAACGCAGAGGCCGCTAAAGCTGGCAAACACGACACTGCCAACGCTGTATTCCAGCCCCATAACATAGATACCCAGCATAAAGCCCTGGCTAAAGGTTGCCAGCAAGGAGCCAAATTTAAAGGTCCAGTCCCAGCGGATTTTCCGCTCCGGTTTTACTTTGGCGCGAAAATCAAAGGCGACACCGCGTAAGATCAAGCCAATCAGCAACAAGGCGGCGGGCAAATACAGCGCATGCAGAATCGCACTGTGCGCCGCCGGAAAAGCCACCAGCAGCAAGCCGACGGCCAGCACCAGCCAGGTTTCATTGGCATCCCAGAACGGACCAATAGAGGCAATGGCGGTATCGCGCCAGGCTTCTTGCTGCATCGGCAGCGTTATGCCCACGCCCAAGTCATAACCATCCAGGATGGCATACAGCAGTACCGCCAGTGCTGTCAGGCCGGCGAACACCAGTGCCAGATTTTCTGCAGTCAGGAAATTCATGCTTCGACTCCTTCATTGGCGAGTTTGGCTTTCTGTTCCGGTAGGCCTGGCAGCGACAGGTCATATTCCTCAACCTCAATCGCCCGTTTTGCCAGCCAGAATAAGGTTTTAACATAGGCCAGCAGTAACACCACATACAGCGCCAGATACATGATTAGCGTTAAGGCAACCTGCTCACTGGCCACAGTGGTCACGGCGTCACTGGTTTTTAGCACACCATATACCAGGTATGGCTGGCGGCCGATTTCGGTCACATACCAACCGGCCAGGGTGGCGATCCAACCGGAGAACGACATGCCGATTAATACCTTATATTGCAGCGGTGATAATTCGCCTTTTCGGTACAACCGCAGGCTACACCACCAGGCAACGGCCAGCATTAATACACCGATACCCACCATCACCCGGAAACTGTAGAACACCGGCGCCACCGGTGGGTGTGCGTCCGGAAATTCGTTAATGCCTTTCAGCTCACCGTTTAAATCGTGAGTCAGAATTAAACTGGCCAGTTTTGGAATCTCAAGTGCAAAGCGGTTAGTTTGAGTTTCAGCATCAGGGATCGCAAACAGCACCAGTGGCGCGCCTTGCTGGGTATGCCAGATCCCCTCCATGGCCGCGATCTTTTGCGGCTGATGTTGCAGCGTATTTAAACCATGCAGGTCACCAACAAAGGCTTGGGTCGGTGCCAGCACAGCAGCGGTGAACAGGGCGGTTTTTAGTGTCAGGCGCGGTGCTTTTTTATTATCACCGCGATATAACCGGTAGGCAGAAATGCCCGCTACCAAAAAGCAGACCGTCAGTGCCGACGCCAGCAGCATATGGGTAAAACGATACGGGAAGGAGGGGTTAAAAATTATCGCCAGCCAGTCAGTGGCATGCGCTACGCCATCACGCATTTCAAAGCCAACCGGAGTTTGCATCCAGGAATTGAGCACCAGGATCCAAAATGCCGACAGCGTAGTACCTATTGCCACCAGTAAGGTGGCCAGCGTATGCAGCCAGCGCGGTACCTTGTTAAAACCAAACAGCATAATGCCGAGCATGGTTGCTTCGAGGAAAAAGGCGGTCAGGATTTCGTAGGCCAGTAACGGGCCGGCAATATTGCCTACTGTCTCCATAAAACCCGGCCAGTTGGTGCCGAACTGGAACGACATAGTAATGCCACTGACTACACCCAGTGCAAAGGTCAGTGCAAAGACTTTGACCCAAAAGCGGTAGGCGCGCATCCACACCGGGTGCTGTGACAGGTCAAAGCGGATTTTAAAGTACACCAGCAACCAGCCCAGGGCGATGGTAATGGTTGGGAACAGGATATGAAAACTGATATTGGCCGCAAACTGAATGCGTGACAGCAACAGGGTGTCTAACATGGCAACCTCACTACAACAGAACAACAGGTGGCAAAAACAGCTAGGCTTGTTTTGCCGGATCTTTTTTACCTAAAAACTTATCGGTAAATTCCAGTACCTTGCCAACGCCGGAGCCTAACTTCATTAAGGTATTCAGCTTCTCCGGCGACAAGGATTGCAGGCTTTGCGTCCATTCAGTAATGTTCTCCAGCAGATCGTGAATTTCGGCGATGCGCTTTTGGGCAAAGGCTTCTTCCGGATTAGCCGCTTCGTCCATCATAATGTCACGCAGTAAGCTAAGCGTCGGGTCCATTTCCCGTTTGCGCCGCTCTTCAAACACCCGGTTGGCCATATCCCAGATACTACCGCGGCTATGATAAAACTCGCGCCGCTCGCCGGGTTTATGGCTAACCTGCACCAGCTGCCAGCTACCCAACTCTTTTAACCCCATACTGACATTGCCGCGCGAAATCCCCAGCAGCTCACCAATTTCATTGGCACAGAGCGGTTGCTCGCTAATCACCAGCAGGGCGTAAATTTGGCCAACGGTACGGTTAAAGCCCCAACGGCTGCCCATTTCGCCAAAGTGGTAAACAAAGGATTCAATCATTGGAGTCATTTGCATATGCGCATCCCGTTACTGAACTTTCAGAAATTTCTGAAATAATAATACGCTTGTTGCTTGATCCAGATCAACATAATTTGCAGGTATGGCTGCGAACTAATTAAAAGAATTTAGTGGGCGTTGAGCGCACGATTCAGAAAAAAAGTTGGGCTTTTCTATCGACAGGACTGTTAAGGCTTGATAGAACTGCTAAAGTAGTGAAACTCACCCGCGAAACATTCATTACGGATCAAGTTAGTTACGCCGTTAACTTAATGCAAGGTTTAACCTATGTTTAGAACAATATCCATTCAAAAACGTTTACTGGCAGCCTTTGGCGCTCTGGCTTTTATGCTGGCCGCGCTGGGTCTTTATAACCTGAATACCATGTCGCAAATTCGTGAACGGGCGAATTTGGTTGAAACTAATACTTTACCTTCACTAATGAGCCTGGCGGACTTAAATCTGAACGTCACCCTTCTGCGGGCCTTAACCTTACGCTTGATGTTAACTACCGACATTACGCAGGAAGGCGCCACACTGAACGAAGTAGAGCAATTACGAGCAGAGGTGCGGCGTAATGAGCAGGCATTTTCTGCTAACATATATCTGGATGAAGAGAGGGAAGTTTTTGCTGATTTCGAAAAAAGATTACAGCAATATTTGCAGTTACAGCAAGAAGCGATCGAGTTTCTGAAGCAGGACGAGACCGGTATGGCGCTGGATTTGCTGCAGCAAATTAACCCGATTACGGCACAGATGACAACGGATTTACTCGATCTCACCCGTATCAAACAGCAAGCTGCTAACACCGCGCGAACCGAGTCAGTCAGTGCTTATCAGGCCGCCCGTATTATTGTTATTGTACTAATAGTGTTAGCGGTGGCGATTGCTATAGTGATTGCACTGGTTATTTCGCGCAGCATTAATGCACCGCTGGAGCAAGCGGTTGAGTCTGCCCGGCAAATTGCTGAAGGTGATTTGACGCAGCGTATCAATAAAGACGGTGACGATGAGTTAACCCGCCTGGCTGAAGCCTTACAACAAATGCAGCAAAAACTGCGTGATGCCATTGGCCATATCGCCAGCTCAGCCAGTCAGCTGGCCTCTGCTGCGGAAGAACTCAATGCCGTTACCGATGAGTCAGCGCGCGCCATTCAGCAACAAAATGACGAAGTACAACAAGCCGCGACGGCTATCACTGAGATGAGCTCAGCCGTTGATGAAGTGGCGGCAACGGCGATGCAAACCTCAGATGCGTCTGCACAATCGGCCAACTTGGCCAAAGATGGTAGCCAGAAGGTTACCCAGACCCGTGCTGTTATCGGCAAGATGAATACCGAGGTTCAGCAAAGCGTCACCGTGATTAATGTGCTGGCAGAAAAAGTCTCGTCAATTAACCAGGTGCTGGAAGTGATTCGCAGTGTGGCCGAGCAAACCAACCTGCTGGCGCTGAATGCGGCGATCGAAGCAGCCCGCGCCGGTGATGCCGGCCGCGGTTTTGCCGTCGTCGCCGACGAAGTGCGTAGTTTGGCGCACCGCACCCAAACCTCCACCGGTGAAATTGAACAAATGATCCAACAAGTGCAAGGTTCGGTACGTGAAGCGGTAAATGCCATGGGGCTAATTAGCCAAAACGCTGGTGATGCCCAAAATGTGGCTGAAGAAGCTGCCGCAGCCCTGGGGCAGATCGCGACCAATATTACCAGTATCAGCGATCAGAACCATGTGATTGCCAGTGCTGCTGAAGAGCAATCGAAAGTGGCACGGGAAATTGACCGTAATATTATTACTATCAGCGACCTGGCGAACCAGACCTCGGCAGGTTCGCAGCAAACCTCTGCCAGCGCAACAGAATTGTCGCGATTAGCAATTCAACTTAATGAGCTGGTAAACCGCTTTAAGGTTTAATTCATGTAAAGCAACAGGGCGCTATCGGCGCCCTGTTGCTTTTAGAGCTTATGCAATTTTTCGTTACCATTCCTTTGTGGCAAGCTGATTGTGATATTCTTTCAGCTAGTTAACAGAGGAATGATTATGCCACGCTACTCCGCCGACTTTATTAAGATGATGCCCAAGTCCGATTTACATTTGCATTTGGACGGCAGTTTACGGTTAGACAGTCTTATCGACATGGCCAAACGCAGCCAGGTCACTTTACCTTCTGAGACGGTAGCTGGCTTAAAAGAGCTGGTGTTCAAAGAGCGCTATCAGAATCTGGGTGAGTATCTGCATTGCTTCCAATATACCTGTGCCGTGTTACGCGACCCGGAAAACCTGCAGCAGGCCGCTTACGAGCTGGCACTGGATAATCAGGCCGAAGGCGTCAATTATATTGAAGTGCGTTTCGCCCCGCAGTTGTTGATTGATCTGACGCGCGGTATTGATTTTGACCAGATTATGCATGCAGTGAATAACGGGCTAAAGCAGGCGATGCAGGAGTATAACGCCACTGAAGCGGTGCTAAGCGGTCAGAAGCCGCCGTTCTACTATGGCATTATTAACTGTGCGATGCGAATGTTTGGTAACAAAGGTTTCTCACCCTATTACACCAACCTGTTTCAATTAATGCGTGATTTTGCGCCAATGGATGTGATTAAGCTGGCGGCGATGGAGCTGGTGCGTGCCAGTGTCCGGCTGCGTGATGAAGAAGGCATGCCGATTGTTGGTCTGGATTTAGCCGGGCAGGAAGCAGGCTATCCGGCCGGTAAATTTAAAGAAGTATACGAATACGCTCACCAGCACTTTTTGCTAAAAACCCTGCATGCCGGTGAAGCCTACGGTGCCGAGAGTGTGTTTGAAGCCATTACCGAGTGCTATGCAGATCGTCTGGGGCATGGCTACTCAATGTTTATACCGGAGATGATTCAGGATCCGGCTATTTCCGATAAAACAAAATATATCAATAACCTGGCTTCTTATATCGCCGATAAGCGTATTGCGATTGAAGTCTGTTTAACCAGCAACCTGCAAACCAACCCGGCGATTACCGATATCCGCCAGCATAAGTTTAAAGATATGCTGGAGCATCGTATTGCTACAGTCATTTGTACCGATAACCGCCTGGTATCGAATACCACAGTCAGTAAGGAATACCAGCTGGCGCTGGATAACTTCGACGTGCCGTTAAAACGGTTAAAAGATATGGTGGCCTATGGCTTTAAGAAAAGCTTTTTCCCAGGCAGCTATGTCGAGAAACGTCAGTATGCTAAACAGTGCCTGGAGTATTTTGACCGTGTTGCCCAGCGCTATGGCTTTATTTAATTGAAATCAAAAGCTTACTGTTAGCTGGCCTTTATTTGGCTGCTAGCTATTTCTGCTGTCTGAGGTAGTGTCGCTTTTTGCATACAGTTTAAGTTGTTGATTTTAAATGGAAATTTTTTTACCCCGTTTTAAGTGTCGCTAATTAGCAACAGTTAGCGACACCCCTATCCGCATTACCCTGTCAGAAATCACCTAAGTTTTTGAATCTAAATTGAAATTAAATGTTGGCACGCAGCATGCATTAACTATGGTAACGCTGCAGGGGAATAGCGTAAAAGCAATGCAGTATTACTTTTACGCGATTCTCCTGAGACAGCAAAGTTGCTCCACTGCGGGAGCCCATAGCCGGAGAAGTACCATGGATATGTTCTTAAGTTTTATCACGCTGTTTTTAGTTGCCAATATGGCTATCGTTTTTACCTTACTGCGTCGGGTTGACCTGAATAATGCCAGCGTCCAGGCCTGGGAACAGCAGCAACTGGCGCATTCAACTCAGGCTACGCAAGCAGTTTATGCTCAGGGCATGAACACCGAGTTAGCCCAGTAACCTATCCCATAGATCAGCTGTTGAGCTGAATCTGCCTTGGCCAGTCTTAGTACTGGCCTTTTTTTTGCCCGTAGCAGCTAATTTATACGGCTAACGGCAATACAAGGCCCTGAATTTTCAGTAAACTAAAGTCAGAATTCTCTGAGGGTGGAGCCCATGCGCTTTTCCATTCAAACGGCGTCATTGCGACAGTTAGTACTGCTAAGCTTTTTTCTGGCCCTGATCCCAGTCGGAGTTTTATTGTGGCAGAGTAATAAATCCCTAAGTGGTGTCAGTAATTATGCCATTACCTCGGCCGAGCAGGCAGTGTCGACAGTGCGCCAGGCAGAAAGTATGCAAAGCCTGGTAGTCGATATCGAGCGGGCTGTGCGCCAGTATGCGGTGGTGCGCACTGAGGCGCTGCAGCGGCTGGCTTTAAACCATATCGACAATCAGCTACAGCTGTTAGCTCAGCTCTGTCGCAGTTTACCCGAATTGGCGTTATGTCAGAGTCAGCGCGATGCTTTGCAAAGCCTCAGATTAAAGTTTATTGAACCGACCAGCGAAGTGCCAGAAGCCTTACTGCTGCAAGTGCGTACCCAGCAACAGCAAATCACCAAAGAAATCTGGGACCTGTTAGAGCGGCAACTGGAGAATCAGCAACAGCAGGTCGCGAAAACCCAGCAACAGCTGGCCTGGGAAACCTTTGCTCTGGTGTTACTCACCTTACTCTTGGTGTTATGGGCCTCGGGCCGGATCACGGCGCCGGTACAGAAGCTGGACCGGATGATCCGGGCCATTGCGCAGCCCAAGCATCAGTTTCCGGATGAAAAACTTCGCGGGCCGCGGGAACTGGCCGAGCTTGGTGAGCAATTACGCTGGCTGAGTTCGCGCCTGCAGCAATTAGAAGCCTTACGGCTGGTGTTGCTGCGCCATGCCTCACACGAGCTAAAAACGCCACTTTCCAGCATTCGCGAAGGCTGCGCCCTGTTAACCGAGCAGTTGGTTGGTCCGCTTAATGCGCAGCAGCAGGAGGTCGTTAGCCTGCTAAATGGCAGTGCCGATCGGCTCAGCGTGTTAACCGATCAGCTCCTTGACTATAACCGCCTGCTACAACAAGCCCAGCCGAATTGGAGCCAGGTGGTGCCACAGCAACTGATGCAGGAGTGTTTTAGTGACCATGCGTTATCGCTACAGCAACGCCAGCAACAGGTGAAGCTTGATTGTCAGCTCAGTTCACTTTGTACTGATGCCACCTTGTTTCGGCGCATTCTGGATAATCTGATTAATAACGCCCAGGCCTATGGCGCCGAAGGCAGTCCGGTTTGGGTGAAATTATACCGGCAGGACGAATCCGTGGTATTGGAGGTGGCGAATAATGGCACCCCGATCCCAGTGGCACTGCGTGAGAAATTATTTGAACCTTTCCAGCGGGGCACGACCCCACGTTTTGATGCAGTGCAGGGTTCGGGGCTGGGGCTGTCGATAGTAGCAGACTGCGCCCGCTTGCTTGGCGGGCATGCGGATATTGTTGACGTCGTCTATGCCGATGTCTGTATCCGGGTCAGGTTGCCGCTTTCAGGAGAAAAAATGGTATGAAAAATTTAGTCTGGGTAGCGTCACTGGCGCTGTTATCAGCCTGTCAGGTTACGCCGCCGCCGGCACCGCCGCCAGCCGAGCCGCAGCTTGAAGTGATGCCGGAGCAGCCAGAGCCAGCGCCGCAGGAAGAGCCGCAGTTGCTTGATCTGCTAAAATTTACCGATGAGCCGGCAACGCTGCAAGCCTGGCTGGATTATAAACAAAGCATTCTGGCTGAGCCGGAGGCTGAGCGCCAACGTTTACTGCAACTGACGGAACCGGACGAGGTGGCGCAATTCCAGTTCGCACTGTTGTCGCTGCACCCGGATATGCCCTATGTCAGCCGCTTTAAGGTACAAACGCAATTGGCTGAGATGCTGCTGAGTTTCCCGCCGCGTCTGGCTGCGATCTTTAGCTGGGAGCTAACCTATAATCAGAAGTTATTGGAAGCTGAATCGGCAGTCAGTGCCGTTACCCGTTTAAATGCCCAGCAACTGGACCAGTTAGAGCGGCTGCAAAAAACCAACCGGGAATTGCAGAAGAAAATTGATGCTCTGACCCAAATCGAGGCCGAGTTAAACCAGCAACCGGTGGAAAATAACGGAGGCAATAATGGCCCGGGATAACCCTCGCTTATTGTTGGTCGATGATGATCCGAGTTTACTGCGGCTGTTAACCCTGCGTCTGGAAGGCGAAGGCTATCAGGTGATTAACGCCGACAGCGCTGAAACGGCGCTGACGCTGCTGGCGAAGCAGAGTGTCGACGTAGTGTTAAGTGATCTGCGGATGCCTGGACTGGATGGTATGAGCCTGTTTGATGAAATTGCTAAACGCTACAAAGGCGTACCGGTGATCCTGATGACGGCGCATGGCTCTATTCCGGAGGCGGTCGCTGCCACGCAGCGCGGCGTGTTTGGCTTCCTGACCAAGCCTCTGAACCCGGCTGAGCTGCGCGAAGTATTACAACGCGCGTTGAATCAATCCTTACCGGAGCAGGAGCAATGGCGTGAGGCCATTATTACCCGCAGCCCGCTGATGCAAAATGTGCTGGAGCAGGCGTACCGGGTGGCGCAGCGGGATGTCAGCGTACTGATCACCGGTGCCAGTGGTACCGGTAAGGAATTGCTGGCCAAAGCCATCCACAATGCCAGCCCGCGGGCCGCTAAGCCTTTTGTCGCGATTAACTGCGGCGCCTTACCTGAGCATTTGCTGGAGTCTGAGCTGTTTGGCCACAGTAAAGGGGCCTTTACCGGCGCGGTCACTGAGCATGCTGGTTTATTCCGCGAAGCCGACGGTGGTACCCTGTTTTTGGATGAAATTGGCGATATGCCAGTGGCCTTGCAGGTAAAGTTACTGCGTGCCTTGCAGGAGCGCCAGATCAGGCCGGTAGGCAGTGCTAAAACGATCCCGATCAATGTGCGGGTGCTGTCTGCCACGCACCGCGATTTACAACAGGCGATGGCCGACGGCAGTTTCCGCGAAGATCTGTACTATCGGTTAAATGTGGTGAACCTGCCACTGCCGACGTTAGAGCAACGGGCAGAAGATATCCCGCTGTTAGCCCGCCACGTTTTGCAGCAAAGTGCCGAGCGGCATCATGTAAAGGTAACCCGCTTCTCCGATGACGCCCTGCAGCTGCTGGCTACCGCAAAATGGCCGGGTAATGTGCGGCAACTGGTCAATGTGATTGAACAGTGTGTCGCCTTAACCCAGAGCCCGGTGATTTCAGCGTCCTTAGTGGAGCAGGCGTTATCACAGAATAGCAGTTACTGGCCGACGCTAATCGAAGCGCGTGACCAGTTTGAACGCCAGTATCTGATCCGGGTATTGCAAATGACCGAAGGCAATGTCACCCGGGCCGCCGAACTGGCGGGTCGTAATCGTACCGATTTTTATAAGTTGCTGAAGAAACATGAACTCAGTGCCCAGCAGGTCGCCGAACAGGGTGATGAGCTGGAATAGGGCACTGCGAAGGAAGAAACAAAGATGAATAAACCCACTCCGTCTGATGCCTGGCTGGCCGAAGAAGCAGAAAACCCGGCGCTGGTCCGGGCGAAAATTGTTAGTGAAACAGCGCGGATCAGCTGGCTGGAGCTGCAAAAGTTTTATGCCGCTGGCAGTGTGATTAGCGTCGCAGCCGAGCTGGATTTAATTGACGTGGCCTTTGCATTTAGCCGCGATGATAAGCAGCAGGTTGCGCAGTGGCTGCAAAGTGCTCAGGTGGTTCGTACCAGCGAGGAGCAAGCGCAGCAGTGGTATCAGCAACAGGCTGAACTGTGGGCCGTGGTCATTTCACCCTGGGTTCTGGTGCAGGATAAGCCATTACCGCAACAGTTAAATTAACCCCTACCTGCGCAGGAGCCTGTTATGAGCCTGGACTATAAAACCGTTGCCTGTTCTCACATTACGCTGTCGCAGTTGATGTTACCCTCCCACTCCAACTTTAGCGGTAAGATCCACGGTGGCTATCTGCTATCGCTGATGGACCAGATCGCCTTTGCCTGTGGCTCTAAATTTAGTGGTAAATACTGTGTCACGGCGTCGGTGGACCGGGTAGATTTTCTCAGTCCGATCGAAGTCGGGGAGTTGGTGACACTGAATGCTTCGGTGAACTATGTCGGTACCAGCTCAATGGTGGTCGGGATCCGGGTTGAAGCGCAGAATATTCAAACCGGCCAGATAAAGCATTGTAACTCGTCGTACTTTACGATGATTGCCAAGGACGCGGATACCGGCAAGCCGGTGGCGGTGCCACGCTTGATCCTGCGTAGCAAGGAAGAAGTGATGCGCTACCTGAAAGCGGCCGAGCGCATTGAACTGCGCAAGCAAAAGCCGGCATCGGCGGAACCCTTTGCCGGCTGTCTGGAGCAGGCAGTCTGCGAAATCCGCCAACATCATGATGCCAGAGTAGAATTGGTGATTTAACCTATAAAAAAGGGCGGCCATGAGCCGCCCTGATTTGCAGAAAACCACAGCAGGTGCCGGCGTTAGTAACCCGCGGCCTGACCATCTTTACGGGATTCGGAGGCGCCGATCCAAACACCATTGACATGGTCTTTCATAATCGCCTGATAGCCACCATAGCCACCTAAGCCATAACGCACATCATGACCACGCTTTTGCAGCTCGCGTACCGTTTCAAACGGGATGCCGCGCTCAACCTCAATATAGCCACCGTTTTTCAGATAGGCATCCTGGCCGTCCGTAGGTTCAGTGCTGCCCAGATGCTGCCAACGGGCGGCATCACCGGCTTCCTGCAGGTTCATACCAAAATCCACCATATTGACCAGAATTTGCACATGGCCCTGCGGCTGCATGGCGCCGCCCATTACGCCATAGCTGATCAGCGGCTTGCCGTCCTTGGTCACAAAGGCCGGAATAATGGTATTAAAGGCACGCTTACCAGGCTCATAGACGTTGGCGTGATTTTTATCCATCGAGAACAACTGGCCACGATCCTGGAACACAAAGCCTAAGCCCGGCACCACCACGCCAGAGCCCATGCCACGGTAGTTGCTCTGAATTAATGACACCATATTGCCGTCTTTATCGGCGGTGGTCATATAGATGGTATCGCCTTCATACAGATGCGGGTTGCCGGCATCGACGCGCTGGGCGGCACGTTGGCTAATCAGCTTGGCGCGCTCGCGGCCGTATTCCTCAGAAATCAGTTTGCTGATTGGTGTTTTGTAAAAGTCCATATCGGCATAAAACTTGGCGCGATCTTCAAAGGCCAGTTTTTTTGCTTCTACCATCAGGTGGATGCTTTCCGGGCTGTTAAAACCGAGGGCGGCCAGATCAAAGTTCTTGAGTATTTGCAGCATTTGTAAGGCAGCAATACCCTGGCCGTTTGGCGGCAACTCCCAAAGGGTATAGCCTTTATAGTCGACGCCCACCGGCTCTACCCAGTCCGAACGGTGATTGGCAAAGTCGGCAAAGCGCAGATAGCCACCGTTTTCAGTCATAAATTTATCGATTTTGCGGGTAATTTCGCCCCGGTAAAAAGCATCACGACCGTCTTTGGCGACGGTGCGTAGCGTGTACGCCAGGCCCGGGTTCTTAAAAATCTGGCCCTTAGCTGGCGCCTTACCATTAATGGTAAAGCTGCCTTTAAAATCGCCGGGTTGTGGGCTTAACACTGGCACACTGCGATCCCAATAGTAGGCGATTAGTTCAGTAACCGGGAAACCTTTTTCGGCGTAATCGATAGTGGGTTGTAGCAGCTGTGGCATTGGCAGCTTACCGAATTTCTGGTGCATTTCAAACCAGCCATCGATAGTACCGGGCACGCTAATTGGCAGCATGCCATGGGGTGGTAAATCGCTGCGGCCCAGTTTATCCAGCTCGGCCTTTAAGGTGTCATAACTTAATCCCAGCGGCGAGCGGCCAGAGGCATTTAGCCCATAGAGCTTGCCGGTTTTGGCATCCCAGATCATGGCGTAGAGATCACCACCAATGCCATTACCGGTCGGCTCCATTAAACCCAGGGCCGCATTGGCGGCAATGGCGGCATCAATTGCGTTGCCGCCTTGTTTCATAATATCCAATGCAATCTGGGTTGCCAGTGGGTGGCTGGTGGCCGCCATAGCTTCTGTTGCGATCACTTCGGAGCGGCTGGCAAAGTCTTTACCGGTAATGCGATCGAAAGCCTGTACCAGCGGCGAGGCGGTGATACCAAGCCCCAGCGCCAGCGTTAACAGTGTTTGCTGCATAAATTTTATCCCCTGTGGTTTTGGTTAAACTTAAGCAGTTGTTAATACGCATACCAGCGGCTTTCGCTCAGTGGTTAGTTTTCGGCGTTAAGCGGGTGGGCACTTAGCTGTTGGCGTTCCTGTTCGGTTAACAACGCCGCCTGTTGCTGTTGATAATCAAATTTCACCATGGCGGCAGTGCCCGATACCGTTTTCTGGCCGTTTTGCCAGGCTTCCTGATACACCTTAAACGAGCGATTACCCACTTCACTGATCCAGGTTCGAATTTCTACCGGCTGGCCATAATGGGTCTGGGCATGGTAATTCAGTTGAATACCGGCAATAATCAAAGCCCATTTTTTAACGTCCAGATCTGGGGTAAAGATTCGGAACACCGGCTGGCGGGCGCTTTCAAACCAGACGGCAAACACCGTGTTATTAATATGCCCTAAGGCATCAGTATCAGAAAAACGGGGCTGGATAACCTCGGTAAACATCAGTAGGACCTTGTAATGACCAATTTTATTGAAGTGTATGATAATGCGTTAAGCCCGGCACTTTGCCAACAGCTGATTAGCACCTTTGAGCAAAGCCCGCATACGCAAACCGGCCGTACCGGCGCAGGCGTTGATACCAGCAAAAAAATCAGTACCGATCTGTATCTGAATGAGCATGCTGAGTACCAGGCGTTATTACAGCAGATTATTCAGGTTACCACCCACTATGCACATCAGTATTTTCAGAAGTACCATTTTGCCTTGATTGCGCCTGTGGGCATCACCACCCAGGATCCGGTCAGTGGCGCCCCCTTGCCGGTCACCCATGAAAATTTCAGCCAGTTTAGTGAGCAACAAACCTTTGATTTTATGCGTACCCTGTACCGGCTGGGGCCTATTCAGGCGCAAAAATATGCCGCCGGTAAGGGCAACTACAACTACTGGCATTGCGAGGTTTACCCCCAGCTGCCGGACAATGAACCGTTGCACCGTAGCTTGCTGTTTATGTTCTATCTGAATGATGTAGCCGAAGGCGGCGAGACCGAGTTTTATTATCAGCAGCAGCGTATTCAACCGAAAGCTGGCCGCATGGTAATAGCGCCGGCCTATTTTACCCACACTCATCGCGGCTGCATCCCGGTATCCGGTGACAAGTACATACTGACCAGTTGGATTTTACTGCAACGGGCCGAAACCCTGTACGGGCTACCCACAAAGTAATAGTGACAGTAAAACAATCATAAAGCCAAATGATAACAATTGCTGTTTGAGTTTTTAATTGCTAAGATGCGCGGCAATTTCAAACAGCATTAATTTATCCAGGTGAGGTTTTATGTTGTCGACTAAGCGTCAGCCCGTGGCTTTAGCCGTGGCGTTATCTCTAGGTGCAGTAAATATGACTGCGGTTGCAGAAGAAGTTGCCGCAGAAAGTAGTGCAGAAAAAGTGATGCCCTCTATTGAGGTAATCCGGGTCAAAGGCGATCAGCAACTGCACCGTTTTGATGAAACCGGGTCAGTGATCCTTATCGACCGTGCCCAGATTGAGCAGGTGCAGCCGCTGTCTACAGAGGATGTGTTGCGCCGGGTACCTGGTATCAATATCAAAGGCGAAGAAGAGACCTCTATCGTATCTAATTTCGGCATTCGTGGTTTGTCTGCCAGTGAATCAAAATCCTTGTTACTGGAAGATGGCGTGCCGGTAGCCCCGGGCTTATTTATCGGTAATGACCGTTATTTTAATACCCGTATTCAGCGGGTTGAGTCGGTTGAAGTGTTAAAAGGTTCGGCCTCTTTACGTTACGGCCCTTCCACTATCGGTGGCGTAGTTAACTATATCACCAAAACTCCTACTGATGGCGTACAGCTGTCTGCCCGCGCCGGTTCTTTCAATCTACGTGAGATGACACTGGAAGCCGGTGCTAAAAACCAGGCCGAAGATGCCTTCTTAGGCGTGGTGGCCACTAAAGCCAAGAGCGATGGCTTTATGGACAAGGGTTACGATATGTCCGATGTGATGGTTAAAGCCGGTTTAGCCATTAGCGATAAGCAAAAAGTCGGGATTAAATTTGCCTATCATGAAAATGAGGCCAATATTTCCTATCGTGGACTTTTGCTGCAGCAATACCTGAATGGTGAGCGTAACAACCCGGCACCGGATGACTGGTATCTGACCGATCGCACGGCTTTTGACCTGAACCATGAATATGTATTTGATAATAATGCCAAATTAAACACCTTGGTTTACTGGAGTAATACGACCCGCGATTACTGGCGTTATGACGCCAATACTGCCGCCTCGAATACCGCAGGGCGTTGGGTTTACACCAATACCTTAACCGGCAATAATCGTAGCTTTGAGCGCCTGGGGATTGAAAGCCGGTTAAGCTTTGATCAGCAGTTATTTGGCTATGCCGCTGCGACGGAGTTTGGTCTGCGCCTGATGGAAGAAGAATCGAATGATACCCGGATCCGGGCGACCCGTGCGGCTGATCGCTCAGGTAACAATGACCGTCATATTATTGATTCTGCTAACAGTGTCGCCGGCTATGCGCAAAGCCGTATTCAGCTGACTGATGATTTTGCCGTTACCCCAGGTTTACGGGTTGAGTCTTATGAGCAAAAACGTACCATCCTGACGCAGAATGGCGATAGTGCTAAGACCTCCAACACCGAATTGCTACCAGGCGTAGGCGCAACCTATGAGTTAACAGCAAATGCGCAATTATACGGTGGTGTCTATCGTGCTTTCTCGCCAGCATCAAATGGTGTAGCACTGGATGGTTTAACCGATCAGCAGTTAGATGGTGAACGTTCAGTTAACTATGAGCTGGGTTTACGTGGCACAGTGGGTGCGGCTAACTACGAAGTATCGGCTTTCTATATGGACTTTGCCAATCAGGTCGTTACCGGCAACAGTGATCCCAACCTGTCCCAATCCAATGCCGGTAAAACCGAGCATACCGGTATGGAGTTTCTGTTTGGTTATAATCTGGGCGCCGGCTTCCGCTTAGATACCAATGCGACCTGGGTGCCGACTTCTGAGTTTAAAACGGGTGTCAATGCCGGTAACCGTCTGCCGTATGCCCCCAAGGTACTGGCCAATGTGGCCTTAAGCTACAGCGCTGATGCCTTTAGCGTTGCTCTGACCGCACACCACCGTGGTGAACAGTTCGGCGATCCAAGCAACCGCATCGATATTCCGGCTAACGCTGCTGGCGGCATCTGGGGTGGCTTATTACCGGCTTACACTGTCTATGATTTACTGGCGCAATATACTGCTTTTGAAGGCTTTACTGTTTATGGCTCAGTAAAGAATCTGACCGATAAGCAGTATATCGCAGGTCTGCGTCAGGGGATCTATGTTGGTCCTGAGCGCGCCTTTGAAGCCGGTTTCCGTTACCGCTTCTAAAGCTAAACATTGGTATGACTAAGCCCGCTTTGTGCGGGCTTTTTTATTGAACCACTATTGCTGTTTAGCCAGCTTAAAAAAGTTCCCTAAATCACAACAATTCTCACTATCGATATTGATCTTAATAATGATAATGGTTATCATTTGCGCCATCTTTTAGGGCGGGAAGCCATTACAGGAGTTAGGTTAATGTTGTTTGCTGATAAGTCACTGCTTCGTCAAAGTGCTTTGGCGCTGGCTATCGCCAGTGCGCTGAGTAGTCCAGTTACCCAAGCGGAAGAGGCGGCCGGTAGCCATATAGAGGTGATCGTGGTAACAGCCTCGGGTTACGAACAGAAACTAGTGGATGCACCGGCCAGTATTTCGGTGATTACTCAGCAAGATTTACGGGCAAGGCCCTATACCACACTGTTAGATTCGGTAAGAGATCTGGAAGGTGTCGATATTGGTGAAACGCGCGATAAAACCGGACAGGGTACCATTAGCCTGCGCGGTATGGGCGCGGATTACACCCTGATCCTGGTTGACGGTAAGCGGCAGAATAACCATGGTGATATCTATCCTAATGCCTTTGCTGGCAATCAGTTTGGCCATATTCCACCGCTGGATGCCATTGAGCGGATTGAGGTGATCCGCGGCCCGGCGTCAACCCTGTATGGCGCCGATGCGCTGGGCGGCGTGATCAATATTATTACCAAAAAGGTCACCGAAAACTGGAGCGGCTCTGTGACCCATAGCCGTTCAAAACAAAGCGACAGTGCTTACGGCGATGATATTACCACCGACTTTAACGTGATGGGCCCGCTGATCCCCGGTGTATTGGGCATGGCAGTACGCGGCAGCGTCTATAATCGTCTAAGTTCGACGCCAGAGTATGCGCCTGTCGTTTATCCGAATGGTGAAACCCGCACCCGCTCGCTGGGCTTTGGTGGTGGTGGCAAAACCGTGGATAACGAAAACCGGGTACTGGGCGGGCGTTTAAGCTGGACGCCGACTGCGCAGCAAACGATTTGGTTTGATATCGAGTCTTCAACGCAGGACTATGATAATACGCCCTTTATTAATGCTAATGGCGTGCGCGAATTTCCGCTCGGTACAGTAGATAATATCAATACCATCTGGGCGGCTGGCTTTTTCTGTAAAAACGGCGTTGGTAGTCGTGAAGCGGCTTGTGTACAAAGTGGCGGCACCTGGGCGCGGCGCGCTAACCCTCAGGTCGGCTACAGTGAAACCCAGGAGTTTACCCGTGATACCTGGTCGCTGACTCATGAAGGCAAATGGGACCAGCTCAACAGCTTTATCTCTCTCTCTTATGTCGATACTAATAACAACGGTCGAACTCTGCCTTTTAGTGTGGCAGAGCGGGCGTTGCTGCTGCAAATGATTGATGGCACGGGGTCTTACACTGGTTTAACCGAAGCGCAGCGTAAAGCATTGGCGGAAGCGACCTTCCTGCCGCGACCGAAGCGGGTAATGAACAGTAACCAGTATACCCTGGATCTGAAAGTCGATTTCCCATTTGAAGCCGCCGGACGGCATACCATGGTTATGGGCGCGCAGCTGATCCGCGGTGAACTGGAGGATGGCGTTTTTGGGATTGAAAGCGGTACTCCGGGGGCAGTACAGAAACATAATATGTGGTCCCTATTTGCTGAAGATACCTGGGATCTGACCGGCGCTTTCTCGCTAACTGCTGGCCTGCGGCATGATGATCATCAAATCTTTGGTAATCAGTTAAGTCCGAGAGTCTATGGTGTTTATACGCTAAGCGATGCCTGGACCATTAAAGGTGGCGTCAGTACCGGCTTTAAAACACCTAAAACTACTCAGTTGTATGATGGCGTAGTCGGTTTCGGCGGTCAGGGCACCTCGCCGATGTTTGGTAACCCGGATTTAAAACCGGAAACCAGTGTATCGACCGAGCTGGCGGTGTATTGGAGTCATCCAAACGGGCATAACGTTAACGCCACAGTGTTTAAAAACGATTTTGATGACAAGCTCGCATCCCAGCCTTGCGGTGCGGGTACGAGTATTGTCTGTACTGAAACCGGTGAATTTGCCGAACTGGGTTATGCCACCAGCAGTAAGACCGTCAATATTGACAAGGTCACTATTCAGGGCGCTGAGCTGGCGGGCCGGGTCGAGTTGCTGGCACAACTGGCGCTGCGTGCAAACTATACCTATACCGATAGCGAACAGAAAAGCGGTGCGTTAAAAGGCCGTCCGCTGGGTAATACCGCCAAACATATGGCTAACCTGACATTAAGCTGGCAGGCCAGCGATATGTTAAATCTGTTCTTAACCTCTGAGTACCGCGACCGGCGCTACCGCTCCTGGGATACCGTGAACAACGAAGCGCTGTACTTTAAAGGCTATAACGTGCTGCATCTGGGTGCGGCTTATCAGGCCAGCGATGCGGTGAGTTTTAATTTCCGCATCAATAACCTGCTGGATAAAGACTTTACCTCATACAACATTGTGTTTACTGAGTGTAATGATACCGCCGCCAGCTGTGTTCGCGATAGCAGTGGCCAGAACGGTTACAGTGCCGCCTTTGTTGATGATTTCAACAACAAGGACAAAAGTCGCAATTACTGGGTAGGGATGAATGTCCGCTTCTAATCGTAAGAAGCCGGCAGCAGCCATGGCGCGCCTGATGCGCGCCCTACACACCTACAGTGCAATGTGGGTGTTGTTGTTACTGCTGTTTTTCTCTGTTACCGGCATCACCCTTAACCATCCGGACTGGCAAAGCAAATGGGGAGCGCGACAGCAGTTGCAGCAGTTGCCCCTGCCTGAACCTCTGCAGCATTGGCCACTTACCACGCAGCAGCAGGAATATGCAACAACGCTGGTGGACTGGTTGAAACGCACTCATGGCGTCGCTGGCATCAGCTGGCAAGCCCGTTTTGACAGCGATGAACAAACCCTGGAGCTGAGCTTTAAACGACCAGCGGGTTTTGCCGTAGCCCTGGTGGACTTTTCTGCCGCAGAAATAGAGCTGGAACAACAGTTTAACGGCTATCTGGCGTTGGCAAATGACCTGCACAAAGGGCGGGATAGCGGTGCCCTGTGGAAAGCCCTGATTGACATTACCGCTATCGCCTGCCTGTTGTTTGCGCTGACTGGTTTTTATCTGCTGCTGAAAATGCCATCGAAAAAGCAGTTAGGTAACGCCCTGGCTGTGCTTGGCGGCGTGATGGCCGTGCTGGCGTATCTGCTGGCCTTTCACTAAAGCCGATCATTAACAAGGAGAACATTGTGAGAAAACCGCTATTTGCCCTGGCATTGCTGCTCGGCCTGGGCAGCCAGCCGCTGTCGGCGGCCGAGGCCGACATTGTGCTGACGATCCCCGAGATTGCTACGGCGCAGTACTACCGGCCTTATGTCGCTGTCTGGGTGGAAGACGCCCAGCAGCAACCGGTAAAACTGATTGCCCTGTGGCGTAAGGAGCCTGACTGGCTAAAAGATATCCGCCGCTTCTGGCGCAAAATCGGCCGTAGTGATACTGCGCTGGTTGATGCGATGACCGGTGCCACCCGCACCCCCGGTCAGTACCGGTTAAGCTGGGACGGCACCGATGATCAGGGGCAGGCGCTGGCCCCTGGTGCTTATACGCTCTATGTTGAAGCCTCGCGGGAGCAGGGCGGGCGTAGCCTGCAAAAAATTGATTTTCAGTTAAATGGTCAACCACAACAACTGAATGCGGCGGCGGCTGAAGAGCTGGGACCGTTGACGCTGACGCTTAAATAAGTGACTAAACAGAAGAAGGATATACCGATGAAGAACTTACTTACTGCTGCCATGCTGGCACTTTTTAGCCAGGCGAGTCTGGCCCATACCCTGTGGGTGATGCCAAGTCATTTTGTGTTATCAGGCGAAGACACCTGGATTTCGGTCGATGTGTCTGCCGCCAATATGACCTTTGTCGCCGATAAAGGGGTATCGCCTGACAATCTGAGCCTGGTGTTTCCTGATGGCAGCCGGCATAAGTTTAGTCAGAGTTATCAGGGCAAACGCAAATCCCAGGCCGACCATCAGCTGGTGCAGGAAGGCACTTACCTGATTGAAAATGGTGGCCCGGCGCGCTACTTCACTATGTTTGAGGTGAACGGCGAGCGTAAGCGCATTATGGCGGATAAGCGGGCGGCGGCTAAAGAGCTACCGGCTGGCGCGACTAAGGTGACGACCAGCCGGGGGCAGAGTAAAGCCCTGGCGGTGGTGACGGTAAAGGCACCGAATCGCACTGCGCTGGACCCGAAAGGGGATGGCTTTGAACTGAACTTTATTACCCATCCGGCGGATTATGTGGCAGAGGATAAGATTGAATGGCAACTGCTAATGGACGGCAAACCCGCTGCCGGTGTTAAGGTAGAGCTTTCTCAGCAGGATGAGTTATACCGTAATGCGGCCGGGCGGCAGATGCTGGAAACGGATGCGGCGGGCAAACTGGCTTTTACCCCGACGCAAGCCGGTCGTTACCTGATCGAGGCCAGCTATCAGTCAGCAGAAAAGACTGAACTGGCAGATCAGATCCGGGCGACACTGACCCTGACTTTTGAAGTCGGCTTACCTTAACGTGGGGTTGCGGTGACGGCTGTCTGTGCAGACTGCCGTCGTCGCACTTTATGCTGTCGCAGTCTGCTGAAAGTACTTAATCATCTGTAAATGAGGAATATCGTCTTCCAGGTAAGGCTCACTGGCGGCACGGAAACCGAGATCTTCATAAAACCGCTGCAAATAACACTGGGCTGAAATATAAATATCCGTTGCCGGCCACAGTTCATTGGCCACAGCCAGCGTACGCTCTACTAACACCCTGCCAAGCCCCAGGCGGCGTGCCGTTTGTGACACACAAACCCGGCCAATGCCCGGGTAGCCGGCAAAGCTGACGTTGGGGGCCAGTACCCTGGCGTAAGCAATCACCTTGTCGCCTTTCCTCAGCAGCACGTGGCGACTTTGCGGCTCTAAATCCTTTTCATCTAATTCCGGATAGGGACAGTTTTGTTCGACGACAAATACATCCACCCGCAATTGCAAAAGGGAGTACAGGGTTCGCGTGTCCAGCTCGTCGAAGGTCAACACCTGCCATTGCATCATTTGGGTTCCTCTGGTTTACTCTTTTTTACTATAGCAAAGCAGACTAGCCGGCGACCAGCCCGCTGTGCTGCGAAATAGCCCGAGCATAGCCTTGGTCGTCACAAATTTGCAATCAACTGCTGGCATATTACGACTATTTTCCCGAATGATAATGATGGCGAACGTGAATGACTAAATCTCAGCAAGTAAACTACGATATTTCTGGCGTTGAGCCACAGGCAAACTTTTCTGATAACCCCAGTTTTCAGCAGGTTGTCGCGCAGCGGTTAGATCGGCGCCAGTTTTTGCGCGGTGCCATGGCACTGGCGGTCGGCAGTTTTATTGGTACTAGCCTGGTAGGTTGCGATACTAAGGTTAGCGCCGTTAGTTCGGCAGTCAAACAGGGTTTAATGGGCTTTGAGGCTGTGGCGGTAAACCGTTTTGACAGTGTCACTGTGCCAACGGGTTACACTGCTAAGCCATTTTTACCCTGGGGCACACCGCTGCTGGACGGCGCGGCGCCCTATAAAGCGGATGGCACTAATACCGCCGCCGATCAGGAAAAACAAATTGGCTCGCACCATGATGGCATGCACTTCTTCCCGATTGATTTAAAGGATGGTGGCACGGACTCGGGTGAAGGTTTACTGGTAATGAACCACGAATACTGTGATCCGATGATCCTGCATGCCTTTGGTGGTGCCGGCTTACCGCGGCAGGCGGAAGAGGTGCATAAGGAGCTGGCAGCACACGGCGTTAGTGTGGCGCATATCAAACGGGATGACAGTGGTCAGTGGCAACTGGTTAGCGGCAGTCAGTACAATCGTCGGATCACTGGCATGACACCGATGCAGCTGACCGGCCCGGTGCGCGGTCACGCCAAGGTTCGCACTCAGTACAGCCCGGATGGCACCGCCACCCGCGGCACGCTGAATAATTGTTCGCATGGTGTCACCCCCTGGGGCACCTATCTAACCTGCGAAGAGAACTGGGCGTTGCTGTTTGTAAACCGCGACCAACGGATGCCGCGTGAGCATCGCCGTTATAGCGTGTCAGATTTTAATAGCATTATGCATTGGGAAACGGCAGCCAGGCAGGATCAGGTGCTGGCGCGTTTTGATGCATCAGCAGTTGCCGAAACTGCGGAGCAGGATTTCCGGCATGAGCCCAACACCTTTGGCTGGATTGTTGAGATTGACCCCTTTAACCCGGGCAGCGTGCCGGTTAAGCACACCGCCATGGGGCGCTTTGCCCATGAAGGCGTAATTTTCGCCAAAGCAGAAGCCGGCAAGCCGCTGGTCGCCTATTCCGGCGACGACTCACGTTTTGAGTATATCTATAAATTTGTATCAAAAGAGCTCTATGATCCGGCAACGGCCGGTCCGCATCTGTTGGATAGCGGCACCCTCTATGTCGCCCGCTTTAATGACGATGGCAGTGGCGATTGGCTGCCACTGGACCTGGCAGATGCCGGCTTTCGGGCTAAGGCCGAGGCGGCCAAGGTCGAGTTCAGTGATCAGGCTGATGTGCTGTTAAATACCCGGTTAGCGGCTGATATCGCCGGTGCTACCAAAATGGACCGTCCGGAATGGGGCGCGGTACACCCACAAACCGGTGAAGTGTATTTTACGCTGACCAATAATGATCAACGGCATAGCTCACAGCTCAACGCCGCCAATCCGCGAGCCAGCAACAGCCAGGGCCATATTATTCGTTGGCGTGAGCAGGCGCAGCAGCGCTTTAGCTGGGATATCTTTATGTTAAGTGGCGACGTCTATACCTACACGCCGCAGCACCAATTTATGCTGACCGCTGAGAATCACCATGCCTCGCCGGACGGGCTTTGGTTTGACCCTAATGGCTTATTGTGGATCCAGACCGATATGTCCGGAGGCCAGTTAAGAGAGGGGGCCTTTGGTAACAACCAGATGCTGGTCGCCGATGTGGCAACACATCAACTGAAACGCTTCCTGGTCGGGCCGGTGGGCTGCGAAATCACCGGCGTGGTGATGACGCCGGACTGCCGTACTATGTTTGTCAATATTCAGCATCCGGGGGAGGGATCTGGCCCGTACAGCTTTAGCAGCACCTGGCCGGATCGCGGTACCCGTAGGCCACGCTCGGCAACGGTAATTATTACCAAGGATGATGGCGGTATCATCGGTAGTTAACGGATCAATAAGGCGATACCTGCCACGGTTAGCACGGCGCCTGCCCAGGCGCCCCAGGCTGGCCGGCGGCGGTATACCAACCATAACATAGGTAGAATCAACACCGGACTAACAGAGGAAAACAGCGCCACCATACCGGCGTCACCACTCTTTAGCGCCTGCAAAATTAACGTCATGCCCAGCACCATCGACAGACTGGCGTTAATAAACACATAGCCGAAGATTTTCGGTGTCAGGGGTAAATAGCTTTTCGCAATACGCCAACCCAGTAACCAAATCAGCAGGTGCAATGCAAAGCCGGTGCTCATCCGCACGGCAGAACCGGCTATTGCATCCAGGCCCTCTACCATCAGCGGTTTCAGCATCAGGGTTGAGACGGCCTGACACAGTGCCGATAACAATGCCAGCGCTATGCCAATCTTCAGCCCTTGCTGGCTGCTTTCCCACTGATGTTGCTCCTCTTTGCGCTTACCAAAGGCGATAGCAATCATCACACCGCCGACTAACAGGCTGCCGCCAACCAGGGTCAGTCCCCACAGGGTTTCTCCCAAAAAAAAGTACGCCAGCAGCACCGAGAACAGCGCATGGGTTGCGAACAACACACCGGCCCGGCGCGGACCCAGACGATTCATCGCGGCAAAGAGGGCAGTATCACCAATAAAGATCCCGATAGCACCGGATAGGATCAGCAGCAAAACCTGCGCTGAGGCCAAGGTCTGCCAACTACCACTGAGCAAGCTAAGTAGCCATAACAGCGACATAGCAATCAGCATCCGATAGCGGGTAAAGGCAAAGGCACCTAAATGGGTAGCGGCCTGCGCCGACAATAAACTGCCAAAGGCCCAGCAGGCAGCTGCCAGCAGCGCCAGATATTCGTATGACAAAAGGGCCACTCACTTAGCCGAAAAGGCCCTTATTATACCGCCAGCCGGTAGTTTAGCGTGCGGGCTTTAAGAACATTTTATGCTAATAAATACCGGATGATAAGTAACGGTCACCGCGATCACAGATAATCGCTACAATCACCGCATTATCCTGCTGCTCTGCCAATTTGATCGCCGCATAAACAGCGCCACCTGAACTGACACCGGCACAGATGCCTTCTTCCCGGGCAAGCCGGCGCATCATCTCTTCGGCATCTTTTTGGTAGATATCGATTACTTGATCGACGCGCTCAGGCTCAAAAAAGCCCGGCAGGTATTCTTTGGGCCAGCGGCGGATGCCGGGGATACTGGCGCCATCTGCCGGTTGCAAGCCAATAATCTGAATCGCCGGATTTTGCTGCTTCAGATAGCGGGAGGTGCCCATAATGGTGCCGGTGGTGCCCATGCTGGAAACGAAATGCGTAATGCAGCCATTCGTTTGTTGCCATAACTCTGGGCCGGTACTGACATAATGCGCCGCCGGGTTATCAAGATTATTAAATTGATCCAGTACTATGCCCTTGCCCTCGGCCTGCATTTGTAACGCCAGATCACGCGCGCCCTCCATTCCCTGCTCTTTGCTCACCAGGATCAGCTCGGCACCATAGGCGCGCATCGAGGCTTTGCGCTCTTCGGTGGCGTTCGCTGGCATAATCAGCGTCATCGGGTAACCTTTAATGGCGGCTGCCATCGCCAGCGCGATACCGGTATTGCCGCTGGTGGCTTCAATAATCCGATCACCGGGTTTGATAGTGCCACGCAGTTCGGCCTGCACAATCATATTCAGCGCTGGCCGATCTTTTACTGAGCCGGCTGGGTTATTGCCTTCCAGCTTGCATAGTACCGTGCTGTTGGTATGGTTCGCCAGCCGTTGTAAGCGGACCAGCGGCGTATTGCCCACATAGGCTTCAATAGTCGGAAAGTTCATAGCCAGTTCCCGGTTCAGGCGCCGCTTAAGCGACGCAGATTATCGCAAATAATAGCGCAGGCAATACCAACATTCAGCGATTCCGCCTGACCAAAGGCCGGAATCGTCACTTTACGGCTGATATGCTGACCGACAGCTGCGCTGATGCCATTGGCTTCATTACCCAGCACCAGGTACCCCCCGGGCGCAGCCAGCGCTAACTGATGCACCGACTCTCCGCCCAGGTAAGCGCCATATACCGGACGCGCGGCGTGTTCCAGCAGCGGTACTAACGGCTGATAATGCAACTGCACCCTTAAAAATGATCCTTTGGCGGCAGCAATGACCTTGGGATTAAAGGCATCCGCGGTATCCTCGGAGCAGAGAATGTGCCGGATGCCGTACCAGTCGGCAATCCGAATAATGGTCCCCAGATTACCCGGATCGTTAATGCTGTCTAAAACCAGCACCCACTCGTGAGGTGCCGGTGGGCTAAAACTTCGTTGCGGTATCCGTACCACCGCCAAGGCGGCATCATTGCTGCTAAAGGTGCCCACCCGCTCCAGCTCGCTACTGCTGCAGCTTTGTAGTAGGTCAGCGCGTTGACTGTGCACACCGTGCGCGGAAAGAAAGCTTTCAGTGGCAAATAAGGCGACGACCGGCCAGTCTGACTGTAACAGCTCCAACACCGCTTTCTCACCTTCGACGAAGAACAGTTGCTCGGCTTTACGATGCTTTTTCAGGTGCAGCGATTTAATGAGCTTGGTCCACTTATTACTGATCATGCGCTTATATTTGGGCTGTAAGGTATAGCGCTATTTTAACCAGTCTTGCCAAAGATGTCTGACTTTCTCGCTTTATTTTCTGCGTCAGCCCTTGAAGTTAGCGCCAAGCGGTGCCAATTATTCGTTAAGACGACGCAACCTATCGACTAAAACGGCGTCTTACTCTGCAGTCCCTATTGCCACAGGAGTGACCTATGCAAGTTCAGATTAACAGTGACCGCAATATTCAGGCGGATGAGCGCCTGGCCGAATTTGTCCGCGATACGCTACAGCATAAATTACAGCGTTTTGCAGATCACCTGACCCGGGTTGAGGTACACCTGAGTGATGAAAACGGTAGCACCAAACACGAAGGTAACGACAAGCGCTGCTTGCTGGAAGCCCGCCCGCAAGGGCTGGAGCCGGTAGCGGTAACCGAGTTTGCCCCGACAGTGGGGCAGGCCATTACCGGTGCGGCTGACAAGCTACAGCGCAAATTAAGTACGGTTATTGGCAAATTACGTGATAAGCAAAGCCACGGCCAGCGCCCGGACTTTGTAACAGAAGACGAAGCGAATTAACCGCTGCGGGCTTAGGCCCGCTGTTAATCCTGCGCGCGCTGCAACAGCTCGGCTAGCGGCGCCGCTAAATGCCCCAGCTGTGTGCTTAAAACATGGCAGATCGCAAAGGGCAAGAGATCGGTTGCGACCAGTCCGGCATCGGTTAAACCGGCCTGATGCAGATAGGCAATCGCAGAGCGCTGATCTTCCAGTAAAATATCCGCGCGTTTTTGCAGCAGCATCCCAAACGCCTGTTGCAAATCACTGACCTCCACCCGGCTGCCGGCAAAAAGAGTAAGCTCCGCCATCTTCAAGCCGCGGATATGGACGATAATCAGCTCGCTGTTTTGCTGCCATTGCGTTAGGGTTTCTACCGACTGACTGTAGGCCTGTAACATCAGCTCGCCAAGCTTGGCCGGAACTGTTACCAGATTTTCCTGCTGTTCCAACTGACAGATCCGAAACAAGTCGGCATCCAGCTCATTATTAGTCAATAACCGTAACCGATGCTCTGATGGTAAAGCGATAAAGCGGGTACTAAAGCCTAGCCTGGCATAAGCCGCAGCTAACTGCTGCTCAATTCGGGTACTGAGGTCTGATGGGCTTTGCGTGGTACCAACGGTAATGGTGACCGGATCGGCAACTACCAGAGGTGGCCAGCAACAACTGGCGAGCAGTACAAAAGCCATTCCACGGCATTTGGCAATCAGCGTGTCAGTCATCAGTACTACCTACTCTGGGCGATGCTTTAAGCATAGCCGTTGGCCGTGATGGCTGCCAACGGCTATCTGCGCAGGATCAGCGGCTAAAACGTAGCTGACCGTGGATCCAGGTTTGCTGGGTGCGGGTTTGCCACAGTTGTTCTGCCGGTATCGCAAAAATATCGCGGTCGACCAGAATAAAATCAGCCCAGCTACCCGGTGCCAAGGTGCCCATTTTTTCTTCCTGAAAGGCACCGTAGGCGGCATCAACGGTAAAAGAACGCAGTGCTTCAACTAAGGTCAGGCGCTGTTCTGGCAACCAGCCACCGACCGGCTGATTTTGCTGATCCTGCCGGGTGACCGAGGCGTGTAAACCATGGAACGGATTGGCCAGTTCCACCGGAAAATCTGAACCGCCGACAATAATACTGCCCTGATCGGCAAAGGTGCGCCAGGCATAGGCGCCGCGCAACCGCGCTATGCCCAGCCGGTCACCGGCCATATTCATATCCGAGGTGGCATGTACCGCCTGCATCGAGGGCAGAATGTGCAGCGCTTTAAAGCGCGGAATATCCTGCGGTGAGACTATCTGCGCATGTTCGATACGGTGGCGGCCGGCAGCGCGCTGCTCGGCGGAGGCTAGCAATTCAAAGCGATCCAATACCAAACGGTTAGCCCGATCGCCAATGGCGTGCACATTGGCCTGATAGCCGGCGTTAATGGTCAGCCGCATAATCTCGGTCAGAGTATCGGGTTCGGTAACCAACAGGCCACGTTGGCCAGCCTGATCGCTATAGTCAGCTAACAATGCCGCACCGCGACTACCCAGGGCTCCATCGCCATAAATTTTTACCGAGCGGATATCCAGCCAATCAGTCGGGTCGTCAACGATGCCGTTAGTAAACCACTGCTCCAGCGCCGGATCCTTGGCTGATAGCATCGGGTATACCCGGACGCCCAGCGCCTGCTCCTGCTGTAATTGCTGATAGAGCGCGACCAGTTCGCTGCTGACACCGGCATCATGCACGGCAGTGATCCCCAGTTCCTGCAAATGGGCAAATGCCGTTTGCAGAGCCGCTCTTTTATCGTCAGTGCTGGGGGCCGGGATTTTTTGCTGTACCAGGTACATAGCGTTATCAATTAATACACCTGTTGGTTCGCCGGCGGCATCACGGATAATTTCTCCGCCGGGTGGATCAAGGGTGTCTTTACTGATACCGGCCAAGGCCAGCGCTTTGCTATTGACCCAGGCCGCATGGGCGTCGATCCGCACCAGATATACCGGCTTATCCGGTAACAGTTCATCCAGTGTCTTTTTCGCCGGAAAAGCATTGCTATCCCATAACACCTGATTCCAACCACGGCCAATCACCCATTGCTGCTCCGGGTTCGCGCGGGCAAACTCCGCGACCTGAGCCGCTGAGGCCTGTTCACTGCTTAGACCCCGCAAGTCGGCTTGTTTCAGATATTCACCCAGCCCCAGTAAATGGCCGTGGCCATCGATTAAGCCCGGCAGCAGGGTTTGTCCCTGACCATCAATCACCCTGGCCTTTGGATAGTTGGCAGCAATGCCGGCTGCGCCGCGAGCCAGTACCTGGCCGCTTTCGTCATCAAATACCAGCGTCTGGAAGTTCACCAGTTGCCGCTGCTGGTCAAAACCATAGCCCTGAATATTTTTCAGCACTACAGGCGCGGCAGACAGACCAAAGCTTGTCAGCGTAGCGAGTAATAACAAGGGTTTAAGTTGCATACGGGATCCTGCTGTTAATTTTGACATCAATATAACAACAAAGTAGCGGCCGTTCATCTGATATGCGGTGAAGTCGAAGTTAAAAAAGTTGTATGATTTTTCGCCGCATTCTGGTAAAAGTTTTGTCTGGGATATAACACAGGGCATAAACGCTTGTCGTGCTATGTCGCCAGGTGGCGGGTGCAATTATCGTTGCTATGTCATAGAATGAACTTATTGAGGGTACGGTTATCTTAGGTAGCCAGAGTCGGCCGCCGCTGATAGCAGGTTGCGCCAGCGCCATCCACACTAAAATTAGAATAATGATTACGATTTAATTCATGCCGAACAGTTTAATTCAACAATTCCGGGACCGTGTGCCCGTGCTGCATCAACGGTTGATGCTGGGCTGTGCGCTGGGCTTGAGCGTGTTGCTCGCCTGGCCGCAGCCTAAGCCAACACAGAGTAGCCTGGGCTTTATGCCGTTAATGCTGGGTATGGGGCTACAACATGGGCCCCAGCAGCTGCAGCAATTTCCGGTGGCCGAGCTTACCGCCTGGTTGCAAAGCCAGTTGCATATTGCACCCGCCGAAGATCCCTTTATCAAAGTTTATAATATCCGTGCCGGTGATAGCCTGAGCCGGATCTTTGCCCGCTATGGCCTGAACTACCAAACTGTACAGCAGGTGATGGCGGCAGACGAGTCCTTGCTGGCGTTAGACGTACTGCGCCCCGGTAATCGTCTGACCCTGCAGCTGGATGAAAATGGCCAGCTACAGAGCATGGAGTTGTATGTGCATGCCGGCAAGAAAGTGCTGTATAAACGTGAAGCCGCCGATGAATTCAGTTATCAGGAACTGCTGGATGAAGGAGTATGGCAAAATACGATTCTGGTGGGTGAAGTCTTTGGCAGCTTTTACGCTTCAGCCCAGCGAGCTGGTTTGAATGATGCTGATATTTACAATATTAATCAGTTATTTAAAGAGCGGATTAATTTCGCCCGCGACTTGCAAGCCGGAGCCCAGTTTCAGGTATTGCGCAGTGAAAACTTTGTTGGTGAAGAAAGTACGGGCTTAAGCCGGATTGAAGGCATCCGTATTCTAAACCGGCGTCAGACGTTAACCGCCTTTATGCATGACGACGGCCAGTACTATGATGCCAATGGCGATAGTCTGGAGCGGGCTTTTTCGCGCTTACCTCTGGCTAGCCAGGTCCGGGTTAGCTCACACTTTAATCCACGCCGTCTGCACCCTATTACGCAACGGGTGTCGCCGCACAATGGTACCGATTTCCCGTTACCGATCGGGACGCCGATTATTGCACCGGCTGATGGTGTGGTTACCCGGATTGAAAACCATCCGTTTGCTGGTAAGTACATTGAGATCCAGCATTTTGGTAACTATAAAACCCGCTACCTGCACTTAAGCCGCTTTTTGGTTCAGCGTGGGCAACGTGTAACGCGGGGACAGCGTATTGCCTTATCCGGCAATACCGGGCGCTCCACCGGACCACATTTACATTATGAGCTGCATGTGAATAACAGACCGGTAAATCCGATGACCGCGCATATCCCATTGGCGCGGCCGGTACCGGCAGAATCCAAGGCCGCTTTTGCTGCTCGGGTGAAGCAGCTGACGGCGCAGATGGAGCAACAAACCCTGTTAGCCAAACAGCAAAGCGCCGAACAGGAACTGGCAGACTAAATGTCGAGCTCTGACCTAAAAAAGCCCCCGCTGTTGCGGGGGCTTTTGTTTCAAGTACTGGCTGTACTCGGCAGTAACAGGTGCGGTTTAGTATTTAGCAGGCTGGCCAGCTGCCGGTAATGATTGCAGGATAAACTCGCGCAGATCATCATTTGATTTCTTTAAATCTTCATAGCGTAAATACATCATATGGCCGCTGCGGTAGCCTTTGAAGCTGAGGCGATCTTTCATTTTACCGCTCGGGTCCAGCTGCCACATATTGTACTTAGCATCAAAGTAGTTAGTGGCGCCGTCGTAATAACCCGCCTGCGTCAGCACCCGCAGATAGGGGTTTTGTGCCATCGCCTGGCGCAGGTTTTCACCGGTATTGTCGTTGCTGCGATCCCAGGGATGTACGTTACCGAACATGTTGTATTTAATGTCGGTTTTATAGTTTAACTCGGTGCGCAGGTAGTGATTAATTGCCGGGGTAAAAGAATGCAACCAGGAGGTCAGCTCGGCCCAATAGTCCGGGCTGGCGCCGACGTCATTTTTATCGATCCCCAGATAACGTGAATCCAGCCGGCCAACGGTTTGACCACGGTCACGTAATAGCTCTTTCCAGAAGTAGCTGGTGCTGATATCCAGGTTAGAACGCAGCACATTCTGCACGCTGATACCGGAATAACGGCTAACCTGCTCGGCAATACGTTGCTTGTCCTGTGCCGGCAGCGAATTGCCGCGGGCCAGTGCTGGCAGGTATTCGTTCAGCGTAAAGTTTTCAACTTCCGGCAGAATATCATACAGATCTTTCTGTTGTAGATCGGCCGGCAGGGCTTGGTGATACCAGGCCGTCGCGGCAAAGTATGGCAGGCGATTCGCTACCTTGACCGGGCCCTGACGTTCAATGCCAATATCGGTCGGCGACACCAGGATCACACCATTTAAATACATCCACTGATTGTTTTGCAGTGCCAGCGCCAAGCCGGCGACCCGGGTGGTGCCATAGCTCTCACCAATCAGAAATTTAGGCGACGGCCAGCGCTCGTAGCGGGTGACAAAGCTGTTGATCCAGCCGGCAAGGTAGTTAACGTCAGCATTGACGCCAAAGAACATTTTCTGTTGTTGTTCACGGGATGGCATTTTACCGTCTGGCCCGGGCAGGACACGCGAATAACCGGTATTAACCGGATTTACAAAGACGATATCGGCGACATCGAGTACCGAGTAAGGGTTGGTTTTTACGCCGTATGGCTGAATAGGGTAGCCTTCGCTATCAATAATCAGTGCTTTGGGGCCGGTGTAGGCGATATGCATCCAAACCGATGCCGAGCCCGGACCACCGTTAAACGAAATCAGCAAGGGGCGCTTGCTGTTATCCTTAATATCAGTGCGCTGATAGTAGGTATAAAACAGCGTAGCAGTGGGATGGCCATTGTCATCCCACACCGGCTGGGTACCGGTATAAGCTTTGTAGCTGATCCTTTGGCCGTTAATCTGCGTGCGGTGTTCGGTAACCACCACACTATCGGCGTCGATACTGATCGCTTCGGTTTTGTTGTTAGCCAGCGCCGGTAGCGCGGGGCCCAGTGTTAGACCCAAACCCAGCAAGAGGGGCAGGGCGTAGCAGGATAGTCGCATAATGTTGTCCAAGGTCGATAATGAAAATCTTATGCTTACCATAACGTTAAATGCCAGCGCTGCGAAGCAACTTGCGATTGGTTGCAGATTTACAGGACGGAGGGCAGTGCTGAGCCTGGTTGACAGTAGAAATGCAAAGCATTATTAATTGCATATTTCTGATATTAAACATAATTTTGCTTAACTGCGCAGTTTGAACTAAGCTTAAAGCCTGCTTTTAATCTAGCCGGAGTCTGCTATGCACGGTAATCCACAGGTACTCAGTAAGCTGAATGAAGTACTGACTGCCGAATTAACCTCTATTAATCAGTATTTTCTGCACGCCAGGATCTATAAAAACTGGGGGCTGAAAGCCCTGAATGATGTTTGCTACAAGAAATCTATCAAAGATATGAAGCAAGCTGACGAACTGATTGAGCGTATTCTGATGCTGGAAGGGTTACCGAATTTGCAGGCGCTGGGTAAGCTCAGAATTGGTGAAGATACGCCGGAGATGCTGCAATGCGATCAGGATTTCCAGCTGGAGCAATTACCGTTACTGAAGGAAGCGATAGCACTGTGTGAGAGTTTGCAGGACTATGTTAGCCGGGATCTGCTAACGGAAATCCTGGAGTATGAAGAAGAACATCTGGACTGGCTGGAAACGCAACAGCATCAAATTACGGTGATGGGATTAGCCAATTATCTGCAAGCGCAGCTGGGAGGTGAATAATGCAGGGTAGTCCGAAGGTAATTAGCGCATTAAATGCGTTACTGGCCAATGAGCTGGCGGCAATGGATCAGTATTTTATTCACTCCAGAATGTATCACGACTGGGGCCTGCACAAGCTGTTTGAGCGCATCGATCACGAGTTCGACGATGAAAAAGGTCATGCTTCGGCGCTGATTGAGCGCATTATCTTTCTCGGCGGCACGCCGGATATGAGCAAACGCGATGCCATTCAGGTCGGGCAGACGGTGCCGCAGATGTTGCAGAATGATCTGAATGTTGAGTATGCGGTGCAAAAGCTGCTGAAACAAAGCATGGCCTTGTGTGAACAGGAACAGGATTTTGTGACGCGTAATATCCTGCAGGGGCTGCTGGACGATACCGAAAATGATCACGCGCATTGGCTGGAGCAGCAACTCCGCCTGATTAAGCTACTGGGACTAGAAAACTATCTGCAATCGCAGCTTTAACAACGGTTTGCAAGAAAACGTAAGTAGAGCAACTGATAGCGGATCGCCTGCTGTTGCAGCCAGTGATAGCAGGCGCGCGACATGCAATCTGTGGTGACACAGTGCAGGTTGAGACTGTCGTCCGTTTCCCAAGATTCTAACACCTGAAAACGTCCTGCTGTTAGCCTGGGCTGGCTGGCCAGCCAGTCACTTAGCGCCGATGCCGGTATCTGGCTGGCGGCAGTAAGATCAATACAGGACAGCGCCTGACAGAGCGGCACCCGTTGCTGCGCAAACTGCACTGTCTGACAGCCGCTGAGTCCGAGACGGGTTAACCAGAGTGCCACCTGGCTATAGCTATTCTGCGGTTGTAATTCCAGCAGTGTTGGCAATGCAAGCCTCTCTGATGGCGATTCCAGCTTCAGCATAAACTCGTACCCCGCGCTATGTTCAGCCAGACAGCGATAACCGAGAATGCGTAAATGTTGCCAACCGGCAGCAGGTGGAAATAACACCTGTTGTTGACAGGGGGCGGGCGAGCTGTTGTTGCGTAACGATGGCCAGCATTCGGCCAGGATACCAAGCGCTTTCTTCAGGGATCCGGCTGCCAGCAATGGCATAGTTTATCTTCCTCCAAAAAAAACGGGCAAGCTTGCTTGCCCGAACAATGCAGGACGAGCCACAAAGACCAGAGAGATGCCATCCATGACCGGCTCTTAATCCGTTGCAGTGAGTATAGCGCGGCTTTTTGTAAATGCAAATAGTTATCATTAACAATTTGTGTCTGACAGTGACATCGATTACACTACCGATTGTAATGTTATATTATAACAATTCGGTGTCTTATGCTGCAGATCGTCTTTGCCTGTTTCCTGGTTTGTTTAGTATCGCTAAGTGGCGGCTTGTTGCTGCGGTTGTTCGGTAGCCTGTTGCACAGCGTTATCCCTTGGTTATTAGCGGTGGCCATCGGCGTATTGCTTGCTGATGCGCTCTTTCACTTATTACCCGAAGCCCTTGCCAGTTCGGCGACGGTCTGGCCCGTTCTAAGCTGGCTGGTCGTAGGGCTGGGCGTATTCTTTCTTTTCGAGCGGGGACTCAATTGGCAGCATCGCGTTTTTCATCACGCTTATCCACCAGCCATGGCCAGCTTTGGTTGGGTAAGCCTGAGTGTTGATGCCCTGCATAATCTGATTGATGGCGCCCTGATTGCGACCAGCTTTTTGTTGGATCCGGCGTTGGGTTGGGCGACGACGCTGGCGATTCTGCTGCATGAATTGCCCCAGGAAATCAGTGATACCGCCATTTTGGTGGCGGCGGGCGCGAGTTTGAAAAAGGCAGTTGGCTTGAATTTGCTGGCGGCGAGCACCGTTTTTATCGGTGCCGCTTTGGTGTTGAGTTTGGGCCAGATCCTAACTTTGCCGGTAGCAACCTTGTTGGCTATTACGGCCGGGGGCTTTATTTACATTGCACTATTCGATCTATTGCCCAGGCTGCAGCGGCCGGTAAATATCAGAGTCCTGGGTTTGCAAATCTCCTGTGTAGCAGTCGGTATGGCGTTTATCGAGGTTTTACATCTGTTAAACGCACATCATTAATCCCCTGCATTGTTATATCATCACAAAAGCTGTATATTGTTACGATATAACATTTTGAGCTAATCCTGGAGTTAAGGACCAATGATCAAGCAGAGTGCGATAGCCCTAACCATAGCAGCGGCCTTGCATAGCGCCACAGCACAAGCCAATACCATTAGCGGTGTAGTGAAAGATCCTAAAGGGCAGCCCGTTGCCAATGCTGAAGTTGATGTTATTGGCGCCGCGGCCAAAACACGCACTGACGAATTTGGTCGCTTTACATTGCGCAATGTACCAGTGCGGGAAGTAGAGTTGCATCTGGCGGCCCGTCGTTTTGGTCACAGCAACGTGAAATTATCTGTTCCGGCAGCTGGGTTAACCGATGTGGAACTGCAGCTGACGCCAAGCAGCTTTGAAATTATTGATGTCACGGCCAGCCCGTTACATGCCTCAGTAACAGAATCCGCCCTGCCAGTCAGCGTGTTAGCAGGTGATCGGTTAAAGATGCAACAAACTACCTCGCTGGGCGATACGCTGAGTAAAGAAGTTGGTGTGCATTCGAATTTCCATGGCGGTGTTACCAGCAGCCCGATTATCCGTGGCCTGGATGGCCCGCGGGTACTGATTATGCAAAATGGTCTCGATGCCGGTGATGCCTCTCGCATCGGCCCGGATCACAGTGTGGCAACAGAAACCAGTACCGCAACCCAAATTGAAGTATTGCGCGGCCCCGCGACTTTGTTTTACGGCAGTGGCGCTATTGGTGGTGTGGTTAACGTAGTCGATGATAGGATCCCTACAGACAGTACACCACGTGCTGAGTGGCTCACCGAGCTACAAAGCGTCGACTCGGCAAAACTGGTTGCCGGCTCACTGGTTAATGGTAATCAGGACTATGCGGTTTATCTGGATGGTTTCTGGCGCGACAGCATTAATTACAAGGCACCGCACGATTGGATGCACCGCCAGGACGAGCACGATCATGATCACGACCATGCTGATGAGCATGATGAGCACGGTCGTCGCATTGCGAACACCTTCAGCACCAGCAAAGGCTTTACCGTTGGTGGCAGTCGCTTGTTAGATAATGGCTTTGTCGGGCTGTCATACGGTCGTTTAGAGCGGGAATATGGTATCCCTGGTCATAGCCATGGTGGCGAAGAAGATCACGCTGAGCATGACGAAGAGCTGGTCTATGCCGATAAAAAGCAGGATCGGCTGCAGCTACAAAGCGAGCTGTTTTTTGACAATCCCTGGCTACGTCAGCTGAATAGTCGTCTGGCCTATACCGATTATCAGCATGCTGAGATTGAAGACGGTTTTGTCAGTACGGTGTTCCGCAACAAGAGTCACGAAGCCCGTTTCGAGTTATTCCACCAGCCGGTATACGACTGGAAAGGCGGCCTGAGTCTGCACTATAAATTCAGCGATTTCGAGGCGGTTGGCAGCGAGGCCTTTACGCCACCATCTGAATCTACCATGTTGGCCTTGGGTTGGATGGCTGAGCGTCATTTTGGCCCGGTATTGTTGCAGCTGGGCGCCCGCGCTGAACGGGTAAAGATTAGCGCTGACCGGGTGCTGCTGCCGGAACTGGACATTCATGGCCATGACGATGACCATCACGACCACGATCATGACCATGATCATGGCGGTGTTGAGATCATCCGTGTGTTTGGTGTCGAGAATAAATACACGCCAGTCAGTTTATCTGCCGGTGTGGTCTGGGACTTTGCTGAGGGATATAACCTTGGTTTATCCTTATCCCAGGCTGAGCGGGCGCCGAGTGCGGCTGAGTTGTTCTCCTTTGGTCCTCACCTGGGGACTCGTAGTTATGAAATCGGCTCGTTATTCCGTCTCAATGCCGATCGGGATGGCTTTGAGTTAAACCGGGACGGCTTTGAATTAGAAAAATCACGCAATCTGGACCTGACGTTCCGCAAGTTTGGTGGTGATTTTGGTTTAGTACTAAATGCCTTCTACAACCGGGTTGATAATTACTTCTATCAACGTAACACCGGCTTATTTGCCGAATATAGCCACCAGCACGAAGATGAGCATGATGGCCATGACCATGGCGATCATGATCATGGTGGCCACGACCATGGCGGTGAATTGCCGGTTTATCTGTACGTTAACGAAGACGTTGATTTGCACGGCTTTGAAGCTCAGTTTATCTGGCAAATCAGCGCACCGTATCGGCTGACCATTCAGGGCGACTATATTCGGGCCCGGCTGCGCGCTGGTGGTGAGTTACCACGCACACCACCAATGCGTTTGATGACCGAGCTAGCGTATCAGGGTAATCATTTTGATGCTGACCTCAGTATCAGCCGTTACTTCCGGCAGGATAAAATCGCTGAATTCGAGCAGGCTTCTGCGGGGTACACCCTGGTTGATGCCAGTGTGAGCTATCGCTTTAACTTAGGTTCGCAGGATCTGGTGGCGTATCTGAAAGCGCAGAACCTGACCGATGAGCTGGCGCTGGTTCATACCTCCTTCTTACGTGACATCACACCACTCCCAGGTCGTAGCTTTGCTATTGGCCTTAGAGGTTCATTCTAACTTTAATCAACAATTAGGGGCCCTGGCGACAGGGCTCGAGTATCAGAGGAAGACACTATGCGTTATCTAACACCGACCCGGACTGTTGCCGTGGCCGTAGCCGCAGCTTTGCTTGCGGCTTGTGGAGATACGACAATTAATATTAACGAGCAGGAGCCGATTGTTATTGAGCGGCCGGGTCATGATCATGACCATGATAAGGTGAATCCGGTAGGCCGGTTAGTGTTAACCGCGATTGATAACCCTTTCGTGCAAATCTTAGAGTTACCCGCTAAAACCGAACTGAACACCTTTATGGTCAGTGCGACACCCAGTGATCTTTATGCCAGTGGCGATTACCGCTATGCAGCTGTGGTACAACGTACCCAGGATCTGGTGAACTTTATTGATGGTGGTTTATGGCAGGAAGACCATGTCGACCATCTACATGATTATCAGGAAGCGCCACGTTTTATGCCGTTTCAGTTAACTGGCGTCAGACCGACACACTTTCAGCAGGCTCCGGGCCAATTGGCGGTATTTTTCGATGGTAATGCCGCAACAGGTGCGCCTGCCAGTGTCGCGGTGTTAACCGATGCTGATATTGGTGAAGATCGCACTAACTATCCGAAATTAACCTTAACGACTCACCAGCATGGTGCGGCGCAGGCACGGGGTGAGTTTTTAGTCAGTACTCTGCGCGATGTAAACAGCAGCACTACCCTGCCAAGTCAGGTGGCACTGTATAAGCGGCAAGGTGCTGATTTCATCCAGGAACAAGTCTTTGCCGAAAACTGCCCTAACTTACACGGCAGCGCACAGAATCATGATTTTGTGGCCTTTGGTTGTTCGGATGGTGTATTGCTGATTGAGCAGAATGGAAATACCTTTACTGCCAGTAAGCTGGCGAATACCGCCGACTTTACCGGTACGCTGCGTATTGGCACTCTGGCCGGCGACAAAGCGGCAGAACATTTTATTGGTTTAGCAGGCGCTCAGGTGTTCGCGATTGACGCTGAAGATGCCAAAATGGAAAAGCTGGATTGGCAGCCCGGCACTGCTACTGCGATCTGGGGCTATGGCTTTGCAGACGGTGCCGAGAAGTTTGTCCTGCTGGATAACACCGGCCAACTGACCATTTTTAACTACCATGGTCATGCCCACGCTGGCCAAAGTGCCTTTACCTATGCGGCTAAAGTTGCAGTATCGAACGCTGATCTGAGCCTGTTACCGGCAGGGGCCCGTTTCCAATTAGCGATTTCGGCGGCCGATGACAAAGTTTATATCACCGATCCGATCCGCAAAGAGCTGATTACGGTGGATGTGCATGATGCAGAAATCAAAAGCCGCAAACAGCTAAACTTTACACCACACCGTATTACGTGGCTGGGTATTGCTGAGCCGGCAGATGATCATCACGACCATTAATTAACACCCTAACTTCCTGGTGGGTTTGGCCGCTGCAACTGCAGCGGCTTTTTTATGGTGCGCCGGGCATG
>NZ_LZEJ01000029.1:0-40347 GCF_001704375.1 Alishewanella sp. HH-ZS
ATGCCCGGCGCACCACAAAAAAGGCTTCGGCACGCAGTTGCGCGGCCTTGATCCTGAGTTCGAAATTATCCTCAGTAGCAAACACCATCAAGCGCCCGCCCTGCTGCGATAAGCGCTCCAGTAGCAGGCGTTGTTTAAATAAGGATTGCCCATCCAGATTAATGGCACTAAATAACACCGCCGGACATTCCAGCTCCAGCGCCTTCAGGCAGCTGTCGTAGTCGTGGAACTCTCGTATTTGATGGCCAAAGGCCGACAGCTGAGTAATCAGCTCCTTGCTGAGCTGTGCTGTGCCAAGTAATAACCAGATCGCATTTTGTAACCGGACCTCAACGGCCTGATTATTTTGTAAGGCTGCGCGTTGCTGTAAGGCCCCGCCCACCGCTTGCAGAAAATCCTGTAATGCATATTCCAGCGTTTGCCTGGCCTGACGTTGCTGTGCTGCCGGTTTAGCTTCTACTGTCCGGGCCAGTTGTTCGAGGATCCGCGCTTGCCCACCCAGGTTATGAAAGCCAAAGATGCCGCAGGCCCCTGCCAGCTTATGCGCCTCATAAATCAACTGTTGTAAATCATTGTCCGCCAGCTCATCACTGTTAACCAAAGCCCGCATTGCCGCAGCCCGCGCTGGCAGTGCCTGCTCAAACCGCTGTCGGACCTGAGCAAAGGCGGTACTTAAATCGGCTTTATGTTTTGAAATATCCGTCATCAATCATCACTTATCGGCATTCACTGCCGGTAACGTAAAATAAAACAAGGTGCCCAGCCCGGCGGCAGACTGAAATCCGATCTCGCCACCCATTTGTTCAATCAAGGCCTTGCAGATGGCCAGCCCCAGGCCTGTACCACCTTTTTGTCGGCGTTGCTCGGAGTCAGCCTGAGCAAAACGTTCAAAAATCCTCGCCTGAAACGCTTCCGGGATGCCGAGTCCATTGTCTTCGACTTCAATCCGAATGTGCTCCGCCAGCGGCTTAGCACGCAGTTGCACCCGACTGTTGGGTTTGGAAAACTTAATCGCATTTGATAATAAATTGGCCAGCGTTTGTTGTAAACGCAGGCTGTCGGCCCACAGCTGCAGACCAGATTCAACCGGCGTGACCTCTAATTGCACCTGATATTGTGCGGCGAAAGGCTCCAACTCATGCACCGCCTGAGCTAGCTGTGCCTGTACCTGCAACGGTTGGCGTAAAAACGGCATTTTGCCGGCAACCAGTTTTTCCATATCCAGCAAATCGTTAATCAGATGCGCCAGACGCTCACTATTTTGCTGTGCCGCCACTAGCAACTTTTGTGACGCGGCAGGCAAAACACCAAGCTGGCCGGAATTGACCAAACTCAGCGCGCCTTTAATCACCGTTAATGGCGTGCGTAACTCATGGCTGACAGTGGCAATAAACTCATCCTTTAGCTGCTGTAACTGCACCCGCTCGGTTATATCCTGCACTGAACCGACCATAATGCGCTCCGGATTATCGGCATCCGTTACGATACGTGCTCGTTCATGCACCCAGCGGATACTGCCATCCGGCCGGATAATCCGGTGACTGACATCATGAATACCACTGATTAAGGCTTGTTGTTCACTCAAGGCTACCTTTTGCCGATCATCCGGATGCAGAGTACTTTTAAACAGCGCCACACTGGGGGTAGTATTGGCTTCATCAAAACCAAAGATTTGAAAAATGGCAGGCGACCACCACAGTTCACCGGTTTTCAATGAAGCCTGCCAGAAGCCGATCAGAGCCAACTCACTGGCGGTATCCAACCGCTCGCGGGCCAGTTGCAACTGCTGATTGGCCTGCTGCAGCGCCAGAAAACTCTGTTTAAAGGCGCTGATATCCTGAATATAGCCATGCCAGAGTACACTGCCATCCGGCATCGCTTCCGGTGTCGCATTACCCGCCATCCAGGCTACTTTCCCATTGAGATCTTTGACCCGGTATTCATGGCGCCATTCCAGCAGTTGCTGCCTGGAATGTTCAATGCTGGTCGCCAGACCGGGTAGATCCTCTTCATGGATCGCCGCAAAAACCGGCGTCGCATCGGTTTTTACCTGTTCTGGTGTTACGCCGTAGATCCGCTTAATGGCGGCGCTGGCATAGGGAAAAGCGGCGCGGCCATCCGGCCATTGCTGATACTGATACACCACCCCTGGTAGGTGTGCGGTCAGATTCAATAACTGCTGTTTCAACTGCTTCTCAGCATTAATATCCAGAATAAAACCATCCAGATAGCGCACCTGTCCGGCGTCGTCATATTCTGCCTGACCACGTTCCTCAACCCAGCGCAGACTACCATCACGGTGTTGCACCCGGTATTGCAGGGTCCAGCTTTGTCGCTGTGCTACCGCCTCGGCGACTGCCTGCTCCAGCTGCTCACGATCTGGCGTATAAATAACACTGGCGTAACTGCGCACCTTGTTTTGAATAAAGTCACTGGCCGGATAACCTGATAACGGATCGATACTGCCGCTGATATAGAGCATGGTCCAGTTCGCGTCCGCTTTACAGCGGTAAGTAATACCTGGGATATTATTAACCAGCGCCTGGTATTGATCCCGGCTGGCTTTGAGTTCCAGCTCTGCTTGCTCCTGCAAGCGATCGATAATCTCCTGCTCTACGGCATCGGCAAAGTCACGCAGGACCTGCCGCTGTTGCAGCGTGAGTTGCCGCGGCCCAGGATCAATTACACAGAGGGTACCAATACGTTGCTGATTGATGGTAAGCGGCGCACCGGCATAGAAACGGATAAAAGGTGCTGCCGTCACCAGCGGATTATCGGCAAAACGCGGGTCGAGCCGGGCATCGCTGATTTCAAAAATGCGGTCCGTTAAAATTGCATGGCCACAAAAGGAGATATCTCTTGGCGTTTCGCAAGCAGCCAGGCCTTGCTTGGACTTAAACCATTGCCGATGCTCATCTACCAGAGAGATCAATACGATCGGACAATCCAGACATTGCTGAACCAGGCGGGTTAAACGGTCAAAGCGGGGCTCAGCCGCCGTATCTAATAGCTTTAACGCCTGTAAAGCCTGCAAACGTTGCGCTTCGTTAGCTGGCGTTATCGGTGCTTGCATAGTGTCGGCTCTAACTGTCTGCTGCCGGCCTGCTCAGATACTGCTGTAACTGCTGGCCAAGCGTAAGGGGATCAAAGGGCTTTTCCAGCACCGCTATGGCGCCGGCATTCAGATACTGTTGCTTTTCGGCGTCCTGCAACCTGGCAGTCATAAACACCGCTGGCACGGCAGCCAAACCGGGCAAACGTCGTAACGCCGCCAGGGTTTGCAAGCCATCCATCTGCGGCATCATCACATCGAGCAGCATCAGATCGGGTTGAAACGCCTGTGCCAGACTAAGCGCCATAGCACCTGAGTCACAGCTACATAACTGAAAACCGCTAAGCTGCACCAAAGCGATTTCGGTCACCGCCCGGATATCCTCATCGTCCTCAACGTGTAAAATGCGCATCCTCTGTTCCCGTAATAAGCTGCGATTGCAGTGAGTTAGCACTCAGCATCTGATAGTTCATCTAACAAGTAAAGTAGATGTTGATACTCGACGCCACTGTGCCGGCTTAAGCCAATTTCACAGGTGCGGCTGCTGGATACCCCCCGTGAGCACTTACTTACCTGCCGCGCTAAATCAGACAATGCTGACGCATTAAGCTCCGGTAAGAAAAAGCCCTTGTCACCGGCAAAACCACAGCAGCTGATGCCCTCGGGGATCACCAGCTGTGCAGTGCAGGCGGCGGCCAGTTCAGTCAGCTTGCGGCCCTGCCCCAACTGCTGCGCGCTGCAACTGATATGCAGCGCCAGTGGCGCGGCCTGTTTATTCAGCTTTAGCTTAGGCAGAACCTTGTCATAGATAAAGTCAATACTATCAAACAGCTGTAATCTCGGATCTAAGGCTTCGCGTAAAGTTAAGCTGCAGGGGCTGCTATCGCAAAACACTGCAATCCGGCCCTGCTCACTGTGCTGCATTAACCACTGATGCAATTGTTGCTGCATTTGTTTCGCAGCAGCAAATTGCCCCTTGGACTGAAACGGCATGCCACAGCATTGCTGCGCCAGTTTTGGCGGCTGAAATAATTGATAACCGGCTTTTTGTAGTAAGTTGGCACTTACCTCAGCCAGACTGCGCGGGTCCTGACTATGCTGCTGTGGCCCCAGTACCCGGCCACTGCAGCTGCCAAAGTATAATACCGGTATTAAGCCTGAGCCCTGCTCCGGCTGATCCGGCAACTGAAAGGCGCGGGCCGCAGTAGGCATTGCCTGATGCCAAATTGGCATGGCCGCGCCAAACACGCGGGCGCCAAGCTGGCCGATGTTAAGCGCGGCGCGCCCTAGGCTGCTAATAACACTAAACTTACTGGCAGCAAAGTTGGCCAGCCCATGAAAACGCTGATTAGCACGGCCACGCAGTTGCCGCGTCAGATCGCCGGTATTAATGCCCACCGGACAGGCCGTGCTGCACAGGCCACAGGCGGCACAGGTATCGGTGCCGGCATACTGATAAGCTTGCTGCAATGCAGTTAAGCGCGCGCTATCCTCGCCACTTTGCTGCAGTTGAGAGATTTCACGCTGTGCTACTATGCGTTGGCGCGGCGTTAACGTTAGCTTACGCGAGGGACAAACCGGCTCACAAAAGCCACATTCAATACATTTATCGACCAAAGGATCCGCCGCCGGCAGCGCTTTCAGATGCTTTAGATGCAGCTGACTATCGCGGCTTAGCACCACCTCAGGGTTAAGGATATGCTGCGGATCCAATAGCTGCTTAATCCGCCACATCAGCTGGTATGCCTCAGTACCCCACTCCAGCTCCACAAAGGGTGCCATATTACGGCCGGTGCCATGCTCAGCCTTTAAAGCGCCACCAAATTCTACTGCCACCAGCTGCGCCACCTCACGCATAAAATCGGCATAACGCTGGATCTCGGCGGCGCTGTTAAAACTCTGGGTAAACACAAAATGCAGATTGCCCTCCAGCGCATGCCCGAAAATAATGGCCTCGTGATAGCCAAAACAGTCAAACAGCTGCTGTAAAGCTAATACCCCCTCGGCCAGCCGTGGTAGTGGGAAGGTAACATCTTCAATGATCACCGTGGTGCCGGTTTCACGTACCGCGCCGACCGCCGGAAAAGTGCCTTTGCGGATCGCCCACAGTTGCTCACAGACTGCCGGCTCGCGGGTAAAATCCACTTTTTGTTCCAGCTCAAAGGCCGCCAGTTGCTGCTGTATTTGTGCCAACTGGCGTTCCAGCTGCGGCACTGTGGCGGCGCGACTCTCAATTAACAGCGCCGCAGCCCCCTCTGACAAGGTCGCCACCCAGGCCGGCAAGCCGGCTTTATGTTGCACCGAGCGTAAACTACGCCGGTCCAGCAGCTCAACAGCCGCCACCGGCGTGTCTTTTAGCAAGGTTACCGCCTGACAGCAGCTGGCAATATCCGGGAACACATAGAGTGCGCTGGCTTTATGCGGATGTTCCGGCACCGTCTGGTAGGTAACACTGCTAATAAAGCCGAGGCAGCCTTCTGATCCCACCATTAAGTGGCTTAAGATATCGATAGGATCGCTAAACTCCGTCAGAGCATTTAGCGAAAAGCCCATGGTATTTTTTAAGCGGTATTTATGGCGGATCTTGGCCAGCAGTTCGGGATTGTTACACGTTTGCTGAGCCAGGGCGCTAAGCTCGGCTAACAGTGGCGCATGGGACTGCCGAAAGGCCGCGACACTTGCTGCATCTTCCGTATCCAACACCGTGCCGTCAGCGAGCACCAAACGCATACCGTGCAGGGTATTAAAGCTGTTTTGCGCGGTACCACAGCACATGCCGCTGGCATTATTGGCGACGATGCCGCCAATTTTGCAGCTGTTAATCGATGCCGGATCCGGGCCAATCTTGCGGCCATAAGACGCCAGCCATTGATTCGCCTGCGCGCCTATCACCCCGGGAGCAAGCCGGATCCGTTCACCGAGCTCAAAAATCTGATATTGCTGCCAGTTTTCGCCCAGCACCAACAGCACCGAATCCGTCACTGCCTGACCGGATAAACTGGTGCCCGCCGCGCGAAAGGTTAGTGGTACCTGATACTGACCTGCCAGCTTTAATAAAGCGATTACTTCCTGTTCGCTTTCAACCCTGAGTACCAACTTCGGCGTTAACCGATAAAAACTGGCGTCAGTGCCAAAGGCCAGCGTGCTGAGCGGATCATCGAAATAGCGCTCAGCAGGAATAAGCTGTTGTACGGCGTGCAGAAACTGCGGCTGCATATCAACCTCAAAGTATGGCGGCTGGTAAGCAGCAAAGATCGCGCTGCTGCCAACGGTTACAGGCTTGGCAGCAGCTTAATCGGTTCGGCGGCAATTAGCAAAACTGCGGCAGCTCACCTAAAACAAAAAATCTGTCGCCAGAAAATGCGAGGCGCGCTGCTGGATAATCTGTTTTACAAAGCCGACATCCGGATCCTGATACTTGGTCGCGACCAGTGTTGGCGTGGAAAACTGCCGCAGCGCGTCCACGACCGATAAGGTGCCCTCGGCGGAGTCTTTGCGGCCGTTAAACGGAAAGCTATCCGGCCCGCGCTGACACTGAGCGTTAATATTGATCCGGCCGACCTGATTGGCAAAAATATCGACCAGCTCACCGACCTGTCGCGGATCCTGCCCAAAGATACTCAGCTGCTGGCCAAAGTTGGAGTTCACCACGTAGTCAATCACCTCGTCGATGCTGTCAAAAGGCACCACTGGCACCAGCGGACCGAACTGCTCTTCCTGATAGAGCCGCATCTTGGCGTTCACCGGATACAGCACCGCCGGCTTAAATAAGGAGCCGGCACTGGCACCACCCTGGGCATTTTGTACCTGGGCGCCGTTGGCGATTGCATCTTCGAGTAAGGCGCTAAGAAAAGCCGTTTTACCGGGTTCTGGCAACGGTGTGATCTGTACACCCGCTTGCCAGGGCATGCCCAACTGCAACTGATCTACCGCCTGGCTTAGCGCTTTGACAAAAGCCGCCGCCAAGGGCCGTTCGACAAACAGAATTTTTAGTGCGGTACAGCGCTGACCGTTAAACGACAAGGCGCCGGCGACGACTTCAGCGACAGTGCGCTTTAAGTCGGCATCCGCGAGAATAATGCCGGGATTTTTCGCATCTAACCCCAGTACAGCGCGCAGCCGGTGCGGCTTAGGGTGCATCCGTTTTAAATCGCTGGCGCCTTTGTTAGTGCCGATAAAGGCAAACAGATCGATCTTGCCGCTTTCCATCAGCACCCCGACGGTTTCCCGGCCGCGACCATAAATAATATTAATCACCCCGGGTGGAAAGCTTTGCGCAAAGGCGCGTAGCAACGGCTGGATCAGCAGCACACCATATTTCGCCGGTTTAAAGATCACGGTATTGCCCATAATCAGTGCCGGGATCAACGTAGTAAAGGTTTCATTGAGCGGGTAGTTAAAGGGCCCCATACACAGCGCCACCCCAACCGGGACACGGCGGATCTTACCCAGTGCGCCCTGTTCGATAATAAAATGGCTGGCGTCCCGATCCTGCTGCTTCAGGGCAGCGATGGTATCGCGGATATAATCGCAGGTGCGGTCAAACTCTTTGGCCGCATCCGGATAATTCTTACCAATTTCCCACATCAGCAACCGGATCACCTCCGCGCGTTGCTGCTGCATCAGGCCTAAAAAAGTTTCAACATGCCGGATCCGTTCCAGCACCGGCATGCTCGGCCAGGCGCCACGCCCCAGATCATAGGCCTTAACGGCGCCATCCAATGCCTGCAGTGCCGCCTCGGCATCCAGCAGCGGCGTATAACCCAGTAATACCGGTGTCAGGGTATCGCCATGGCGCAGCTGTACCGGGCTGATTACCGGGCTCAGCTCACCTGGCCAGCTAACCAGCTCACCATTTAACAGATAGTCGCGTTGCTCCAGTAGCCGCTGCTGGGCAAACTCTGCCGGGATCTCCGCCGCTTGCGGAAACAGTGTCGTTATACTCATACCTTACTCCCATTCAATTAAAGTTTGCCTGGTTGTAGGAGTACTGTCTGATCGATCAGATCTTATTATTAGCGGGCGGGTTTGCCCGCCCGGATGTTATTGTTATTGAAATTGCGATGGCCGGTTCTTGGCCCAAAAGCCATTAAAATGCTCTTTGCCGACAATGGCGCCGGTATGTTCAACCACGAAGCCCGCCAGCCGCGCCGCAAATTTTACTGCCTGCGCCGGCGCAATACCGCCCAGCCGGGCCGCCAGATAACCGCCGTTAAAGGAATCTCCGGCCGCTGTGGTATCCACCACTTTTTTTACCGGATGTGCCAGGGCGCTGAAATCCTGCCCCTGATAACGACCACTGATGCCGTCCTTACCGTTTTTTACCACGATCTCTTCCACGCCAAGGGCGGAAAGCTGCGCCACCACCTGTTCGGTGCAGGTGGCAGCAAATAACACCTTATGATCATCCAGCCCCGGCAGGGCCACATCAGCCAGCGCATAGGCACGCAAAAATGCTGCCTTTGCCGCTTCGGCTGTTGACCACAGCGCCGGTCGGTAGTTAGGGTCAAAGATGATCCGACTGCCGCTGGCTTTTAATTCTGCCACCAGCGCAAACAGCGCTTCGCGGTCGCTGTCATTCAAAATGGCCAGCGTGATGCCGGAGAAGAAAAACATCTCAGCGCCCGTCAGCTCGGCGAGGCGTTGCTGACTGCTGGCCAGTTGCAGTACCTGTTTCGCTGCCGACGTATCGCGCCAGTACACAAAGCTGCGCTCACCAAAGGCATCGGTATTAATCATATACAGGCCGGGGCGTGCGGTTTTGCTGCGTAATATCAGCTGGGTATCAATTTTTTCGCGCTCCACCGCCCGCACCAGCTTGTCGCTGATCAGATCGGTACCGACCGCGGTAAAAAACTGCACCTCTACAGGTTGCTCAGCACAGCGTTTCAGATAAACAGCGGTATTAAACACATCGCCGGCAAAGGCCTGGTGATAGACATTTTCCACCAGCTGAAACAGCTCCACCATGCACTCGCCCATAATGACAATACGTTTGCTCATGGTCTTTCTCCTATGCCGCCTGTTTTAATTGCCGGGCCAGGCTACAGGCTTGGTGTGACAATGCCGTGATCTGTGCCCAGTCGCCACTGGCAATGGCGCTGGCCGGCGAGATCCAGGAGCCACCGACCACAAACACATTTGGCAACGCCAGATATTCAGCCAGATTTTGCTGGCAGATGCCGCCGGTCGGACAGAACCGGACCTGCTGAAAAATACTGCTCAGTGCCTTTAACATGGCGCTGCCACCGGATAAATTGGCCGGAAAAAATTTCAGTTCACGAATGCCCATTTCCAGTGCCAGCGCAATTTCTGAAGGGGTCGATACCCCCGGCGCCAACGCCAGCCCGGTATCCAGCATGGCCTGTAACAGTTTGGGCGTACTGGCCGGGCTCACCAGAAACTGCGAACCGGCGTCTTTTGCTGCCTGGGCATCCGCCGCCGATAAAATGGTACCGGCGCCCACCAAGAGCTCAGGTAAGGCGCTGCGAATAGCACTGATACAATCCAACGCTTTGGGTGTACGCAGTACCACCTCAACCGAACCGATACCGCCCTGCTGCATCGCCTTAGCAATAGCTACTGCAGTGCTTGGTACCTCAGCCTGAATAATGGGTAATAAGGCTGGGCCTTGTAAAACGTGAGATAACGCCGACATTAGACTACTCCGCGCGCCACTGGCTGTTCGGATACCAGGGTCGTCAGTTGTTGATAGGCCGCAGTCACGGCCTGGAAAAAGGGATCTTGTTTTGGCAGCTCATGGCCAAAAACGGCCTCGATGCTGAGGAACTGCGCTACATCATGCGCGGCGTTTCCGCTACAGACTGAGGCTGCCGCAGTCAGGCTGCTGGCTAAGGGGTCAACCAGCGGCTGACCTTCTGCCAGCCGGCGGCGGATAAATAAGAACCAGGCTGCCAGACAAAAGCTCAGTTTGCTGATGCTGCGCCCGGCCGCCAGGTTATCGCGGATCACCGGCAGAATACGCATCGGCATTTTTTGCGATCCATCCCAGGCAATTTGCGCCAGCAGATGGCGGATTGCCGGGTTTTCAAAGCGGGCAAAGATCGCCTGACTATATTGCTGAATATCCAGCTCAGCCGGTGCGGTAAAAGATGGCATAATTTCCTGCTGTACCATCTGCTGCAGTAAATTCAGCAACGTTTTATCCTGCATGGCGTCATACACGGTTTCATACCCCAGCAGATAACCGATATAGGCCAGCGTCGAGTGCGGGGCATTTAATAACCGTAACTTGGCTTTTTCAAAGGCGCTGACATCGGCGGCATAGATCACCCCGGCTTGCTGCCAGGCTGGCCGCTCTGCCGGTAAAATATCTTCAATCACCCACTGCACAAAGGCTTCGCGTTTAATCGGCCAATTATCATTTACGCCCAGTACCCCCGCGACCTGAGCGCGTAGCGCAGCGTCGGTTGCCGGCGTAATACTGTCGACCATGGTACAGGGGCTGATCAGTTGCTGCTCCAGCCAGTTGGCCAGGGCCGGCGCCTTTTGCGCCGCAAAGCAAATCAGCGCCCTGCGCAGCTTATGACCGTTATCGGTCAGGTTATCGCAACTGAGTACGCAAAACGGCGCCACATTCTTGGCATAGCGGGCTGCTAAGGCGGCAACCAGCAAGCCGATAGCGGTGACCGCCGGTTGCCCGCCGCTCAGATCCTGCTGAATTTGCGGATGCTGTAAATCCAGTTCGCCCTGCGCATTCAGGCAATAGCCTTTTTCGGTAATCGTCAGGGTGACATAACGGGTCGCCGCATCGCTGAGTCGTGCCAGTACACTCTGATACTGCTCACTGGCAATCAGCACTTCCTGCACACTGCCAATCACCTGATAGCGGGTGTCGCTATCCAGTACCGCCAGCGTATAGAGCCCATCCTGCGGAGTCAGCGCCTGACTGACATCCGGCGAGCGCATCGAGACGGCACTGATCGCCCAGTCACCACCGTGCTGCAGTGCCAGATCAGTGTAATAGGCCTGATGGCCGCGGAAAAACGCGCCGGGCCCCAGATGCACTATGCCGATACCGGGTTGCTGTGGTGCCAGCCGGTAGGCGGGCAGTGGCAGTTTGCCGGCCAAACTGGCAAGGGTGTTATTGCTTAATAATGTCATAGTTTGCCTGCTGTTCGCGTTAAGCCTGATGACGGTATGCCGGCAAGTGCCTGCCACCGTCACCCTGAGTTAGGCGGTGCTATTACTTCAGCTGATAAGCCTGTTTCACCAGGCCATAAGTCAGCTGGTAGGCCAACTCGGCGGCTTCTGCTTCGGTCAGGCGGTGCTCGGCCACTAAACCAGCCAGGAAGCGACAGTCAATACGCCGCGCCACATCATGCCGGGCCGGGATCGAGAAGAAAGCCCGGGTATCGTCATTAAAACCGACAGTGTTATAGAAACCAGCCGTTTCGGTAACCTGATGCCGGAAGCGCAGCATGCCCTCCGGGCTATCATGGAACCACCAGGCCGGGCCCAGCTTTAACGCCGGATAATGGCCAGCCAATGGCGCCAGCTCGCGGGCATAGGTGGTTTCATCCAGCGTAAACAGAATGATATTTAAGCTGGCTTCGTTGCCATATTTTTGCAGCAGCGGCTTCAGGTTGCTGACAAACTCAGTCGGGCTTGGAATATCAGCGCCTTTATCAGGCCCAAAACGCTCAAAGATCACCTGATTATGGTTGCGGTGCGCGCCGGGATGAATTTGCATCGTCATGCCATCTTCCAGGCTCATGCCGGCCATCTCGGTTAGCATCTGGCCACGGAATAACTCGGTTTCTGCAGGCGTTGCAGTACCGGCCAGACAACGCTGGAACAAGGCTGCGGCCTCGTTTGGCGCTAAATCAGCGGTAATAGCCGACGGATGACCATGGTCGGTTGCCGTCGCGCCATGTTCACGGAAAAATGCCCGTCTTTTTCGCAGTGCTGCCAGATAACCCGGCCAGCTTTGCGTATCTTCGCCGGTCAATTCCCCCAGTTTGGCGACGTTAGCGGCAAAATCCGCGCGATCCGCATCGACCACATCGTCTGGCCGGAAGGTGGTAATCACTTTATGCTCATAGCCGGTGCCTTTTAGTTTGGCATGGTGGCGCAGGTCATTCAGTGCCCCTTCGGTGGTAGCAATCAGCTCGATATTAAAGCGATCCAGTAAGGCGCGCGGCTTAAACTCCGGTTTTAGCAGCTGGGCATTGATACTGTCGTAATAGTGATCAGCGGTCTCTTCGCTCAGCGCGACCTCAAGGCCAAACACATCGTGAAACACGCTATCCAGCCAGATCCGCGATGGCGTGCCGCGAAACAGATAATAGTGCTTGGCAAAAATACGGAAGATTTTACGGTAATCCGTTTCTACCGCCACGCCGTCCTTACGCCGGATCCCCAACTCTTCCAGTTTGATCCCCTGGCTATACAGCATGCGGAACACATAGTGATCCGGCAGCAGCAGCAAGGTCGTGGCGTTATCAAAGTTGGCATCGTCGGCAAACCAACGCGGATCAGTATGACCATGCGGGCTGACAATAGGCAGATCCTTGATTTGCTGATACAGCCGGCGGGCAATATCGCGTACCAGCGGATCGGATGGGAATAAGCGGTCCGGATGTAAGGTTAAAGGCGTGGTCTGAGCCATAATTAAGATCCTGTAAGCATACTGACTGCGGCCTGGCCGCAGCATAGGTTAAAGCGTGACACCGTTCTTCCAGATAGCGATTTCACGGTTGTCAGAAATTTCGTTGCGGGTGCGCTCGCCCGAGGCCACCGCCAGCAAATAACGGAAAAATTGCCCGGTAAACTGCTGCGCATCCTGCCCGACCTGCAACAACTGGCCGGCGTCATAGTCAATCCATTGCGGCTTGCGTGCCGCCAGATTGGAATTCGATGCAATCTTAACGGTGGGTGCCGGGAAGCCCAGCGGTGTGCCACGACCGGTAGTAAACAGCAGTAAGGTAGCACCGGCTGCTGTTAACGCCGTTGAGGACACGGCATCATTCCCCGGCCCTTCCAGCAAGGTCAGACCAGCAGCATGCGCTTGTTCGCCGTAGCGGATAATTTGCTGCACCACGGCAGAGCCGCCTTTTTGAATGGCACCCAGCGACTTTTCTTCCAGCGTGGTCAGGCCGCCGTCTTTATTGCCCGGGCTCGGGTTTTCATACACCGGTTGCTGGTTGTCGATAAAGTACTGCTTAAAGTCATTAACCAGAGTGACCAGATCGGCAAATACCTGCTGATTGGCGGCACGGGCCATAAACACCTGCTCGGCGCCAAACATTTCCGGCGTTTCAGTCAGCACCACCTTGCCACCGGCCGCGGCCAGCAAATCGGCGGTACGTCCTACCAGGGCGTTAGCTGTCAGGCCGCTAAAACCATCTGAACCACCGCATTTCATGCCCAGCACCAGATCGGATAACGGACAGGCTGAGCGCTGGTCGTTGGCCATCAGCTGTAATAATTCCCCCACTGCAGCCAGGCCCTGCTCCACTTCATCTTCAACCTGCTGGGCATTAAAGGCGCGGATACGGCTGCTATCAACATCGGGGCAGGCTTGCAGCAGCTTAGCTAACTGATTGTTCTCGCAGCCAAGTCCCAGGATCAGCACCGCACCGGCGTTTGGATGTTGGATCAGGCCGGCCAGTAACTGGCGGGTATGATCAAGATCATCGCCCAGTTGCGAGCAACCAAAAGGGTGGGTAAAGGCATGAATACCATCGATATTTTTAAGTGCCAACAAATCGGCATAGTGCTGACGCGCCTGCTCGGCGACCCGCATTGCCGCGCGGTTGACACAGCCCACCGTATTGATAATCCACAGCTCATTGCGGGTACCCACCTTGCCGTTGCTGCGCCGGTAACCCTGAAAACTTTGTGGCAAGTCAGCCGGAAAACTCAGCGCCGGCGCCTGACAGCCGGCATAGCTGTATTCAATGGTGCCACTTAGCGCGGTCGCCAGATTATGCGAGTGCACATGCTCACCGGCGGCAATCGGCTGGGTGGCACGGCCAATCGCAAAACCGTATTTCAGCACCGGCTCACCGGCCGCAATTGCCGTCAGTGCCAGCTTATGCCCGGCCGGTACTGCGGTTTGTGCGCTAAGATGCGAAAACGGCGCTGGTAACGGCTCTCCCGCCTGCAGCGCTTGCAGCGCCACCAGCACATTATCGCGCTGGTGCACCTGCAATACCGCCAGCTGGGCTGCACTGCTTTGTTCCGGTAAACGGATACTGCATCCGGCTTGCTGCTCTGTTGTCATCTGTTGTTACCTGTGTTGCGCCAACCTTGTCTAGCGGTGGCAATAAAAACAAAAAATTAAATGCTAATCGCCCGGCCGTTCAGGCTGACGTCTAACTGATCAATGCCAGCAATATTTTCCAGCACGCCCAGCGCCGCCGTGTTGTTAAACTGCACATGATGCAGGGTAACGCCGCTGATTGGCGCCCGTTCGAAGCCACGCAGCTCAAAAGCCCGCTGCGCCTTTTGCACCGTCAGATTACTGATATGTAAATTCTTAACCTGTGGCATAAAGTTGCCGGCATCGCCCTCTTCGTAGAAGAAGTTAATCACAATAGCGTCGCGCACTTCACCAATCTCGATATCCCGGATATAGACATTTTCAATCAGGCCACCACGGACCGAGTTGGTTTTGATCCGGATACCACGCGCCAGATTAGGGCTGCTCATCCGGCAGCGGCGGGCAAAGATATTACGGGCACCACCAGAGATTTCACTGCCCATCACCACACCACCATGACCCGCACGCATAATACAATCCTGGATCACCACGTTTTGTACCGGTGTTGCCAGGCGACGGCCGTCATTGTTGCGACCGGACTTCAGCGCGATACAGTCATCGCCGGTATCAAACAGGCAGTTTTCAATCAGGACTCTGTTGCAGGACTCCGGGTTACAGCCATCCGAGTTCGGGCCATAGCTGATGCAATTAACATTACGCACTATCACATCTTCCGATAACACCGGATTAATTAACCAGAACGGCGAATTACGGATGGTCACCCCTTCAATCAATACCCGCTTACAGCCATAGGGTTGAATAAAAGGGGGTCGTAAAAAGTTTTCGTTAAACACCCGCTCACTGACCGGTACGCCGCTTTCGGCCATCTCAAACAGCGGTGAGCGGGTTTTCACTTGATCAACACTGGCATCATAATCCCAGTTGCGACGCTCCCACTGACCTTTCCACGGCCACCAGGCGTCTACCGCACCATTGCCCTCAAGGATGCCATTACCCGTCAGCGCAATATTTTCCTGCTGATAGGCATAGATCAGCGGTGAATAACCCATTAACTCAACGCCTTCCCAGCGGGTCATCACATAAGGCAGGTAATGCTCGCGATCGGTATAGAACGACAGCACAGTGTCATCAGCCAGATGTAAATTGACGTTCGATTTCAGATGAATCGCACCGGTTTCAAAACGGCCGCCCGGGATCAGTACCCGGCCACCGCCGGCAGCAGCACAGGCAGCAATAGCCGCAGCAATGGCGGCCGTATTATCAAAGCCGGCTTTGGCTGCAGCGCCAAAATCAGTAATTGAGAAGCTGCGATCCGGAAACGTAACCGGCTTGATGGCAGCAATAATCTGATCGGCCTGCTGCCACTGCCGCAAGTCGTCGGCGTCTTTGGCACTAACAGGCAGTGCAGTAACGCTCTGGCAACCACTGACGCTTAACAGACCAAGACTGGCCGAGGCGGCGGTAAAAAGTTTCAGGCTGTTACGTTTCTTCAGATCTGTCATCTTGTATCCTTTGTTGTTGGCAACAGGGAACAATGCCTACTGCGTACGTCGAGGCTATCGCTCGACGATTACCGGGGTCTGGTTGTTATAATAACCAATTTGCCACCGGTGGCAAGCATTTCACTAAAAAAATTGCCACCGTTGGCAACTTTTTTAGTGCAGCTTAAAAAAGCCGTTTAACCAGGTGCCGTTGCATGACGTGACAAGGCTGTCTCAGTTGCGGCAGCAGAGCCTTGGCAAGGGCCGGTTGACTCACGCACCACCAGGGTTGGTGCCACCTTGGCTGCCACATTTAATGCCGCTTTATGGTTTTGTTCGATCGACATAATCATCTTCGTCGTCGCCAACAGCGCCATTTGTCGCACCGGGCGGCGAATGGTTGTCAGCGCCGGAGTCACCCGCGACGCCAGCATGTTGTCATCGAAACCGGCAACCGACAGCTCATCCGGTACCTTGATGCCAAGGCTATACGCCACCTTTAATACGCCGGCTGCCATCTGGTCATTATTGGCGAAGATCGCGGTCGGGCGCTCGTCGCGCTGCAATAACTGTCGGGCACATTCGATACCGGTTTCAAAGCTGTTATTGCCCTCCAGGATCATCTGCGGTGGGATCTTTACCCCATAGGCTGATAAGCCAAGCTGAAATCCTTCCATCCGCTCAGTCGAGGATTTATAACGCTGCGGACCACTGATAAAGGCAATCTTCTCATGGCCCAGCTGCGCAAAGTAGCGCGCCATTTCGGCCGCAGCCGCGCGGTCATCCGATACCACGATATGCTCCTGACTATCCAGTGCCACTGAGCTAAGCCGGACATAGGGGCTGCCAGACTCTTTTAAGGCGCTGGCCAGGGTTTCCGACTCTGATACCGGCGGCAATACGATCACCCCGTCCAGCTTGGAGCGGCGCATAAAACGCAGACAATCATTGACCAGGGTTTCACTCTGATAACGGCAGGGATGCACGACCAGCTCATAGCCAAGCGTCGAACACACCTCCAGCACGCCGCGCTGTACATCATCCAGATACAGGGCGTCCGGGTTATCATAAATTAGCCCCAGCAGATAGGAGCGGCTGGACGCCAGACCACGTGCCTGGGCGTTGGGGGCATACTTCAGCTCGTTAATCACCTTCTCAACTTTTAAGCGGGTACTCTCCCCCACGCTCAGTGAGCCATTGATCACTCTTGAGACGGTGCGTTTCGACACACCGGCAATCCGGGCGACATCATTGATGGTTGACTGTTTCTGCATAAGGTTACTCATTTCGCATTCCGGATTATTTCTGATTGGCAGCCAGTTGTGGCCGGTATACGGTTAATCCAATATCGATAGCCGTTTTCTTCACTTTCGCCGCAACCTCAGTGATATTTTGTCGCGGGAACATGCTGGCCGGCGCCGTTACCGACACCGCTGCGACGACTATACCGCGCTCATCGCGGATCGGGGCCGCTAAACAGCGCACATCCGGATGATACTCTAAATCATCCGTTGCATAACCCCGGCCTAATATGCGTTGCAATTCTACCCTAAGTTCAGGGCAACTCACGATACTTTGTGGTGTTTGGGCGCGAAACAGACCCTGAGCCGCCAATTCAGGCAGCGCATCAAAATGTAAAAACGCCAGAAACAGCTTACCTGCTGCCGAGCAATTAAAATACGCCAGCGTACCCGGCCTTGCCGCCAGCCGCAGTGGGTTTGGGCAATCACAGACCTCAGTGATCAGTGCCCCCTCGGCATGCGGCAGCACCAATTGCACACTCATCCCGGTGGCCAGTGTCAGGCGCTGTAAAAAGGGCAAGGCTTCACGGCTCAGTTTAGAAGTACTCACCAGCTGGCAGCTCATCTTAAACAGCGCCGCGCCTACCAGATAGCGCTTACCGTGTTTTTCCAGCAAGTGCTGCTGACATAGCGTCTGCAAAATGCGAAAGGTGGTCGTGCGTGGCACCGCCAGCCGTTGCTCCAGCTCAGTTAAGCTTAAACCTTGCTCCGATTCGGCTACCAGGGCCAAGACCCGGCAGGCATTAGCCAGATTAGGGATCACATAACTACCCATCGCAATGCTCCTTCGTTTTTTTACAACCCAAGCAGGGCCGGTAAAAACTCGCTGATTGCCGGAATGTAGGTTACCAGCATCAGTACCACAAACATCGCCAGATATAGCGGCAACATCGGCCGGATAATTTCTTCAATCCGGGTTTTGGCAATGGCACAGCTGACAAAGAGTACGCTACCAACTGGTGGCGATACCAGACCAATCGACAGATTCAACACCATCATAATGCCAAAGTGCAGCGGGCTCATACCCAGCTCAACCGCCACCGGTAAGAAGATTGGCGTAAAAATCAACACCGCTGGCGTCATATCCATAAACGCGCCAACGATCAGCAAAATCAAATTAATCATCAGCAAAATCAGTAAAGGATTCTCGCTGATAGTGAGCATTGCCGCACTGATAGTCTGCGGGATCTGTTCATAGGACAGGATCCATGACATCGCTGAAGACGTCGCGATTAATGCCAATACAATGGCCGTCGTCTCAGCGGACTTCATTAAAATCCCCGATAATTCGCTGACTTTCACTTCACGATAAATACCCACTGCCAATACCAGTGAGTAAATGACGGCGATAGCGCCCGCTTCCGTTGCGGTAAAAATGCCGCCGATAATGCCGCCAATCACCAGAAAAATCATGAATAAACTGGGTAATGCGGCAGCGACCTTCGGCAACACCAGCTTTAACGGCAAACGAGCACCAACGGGATATCCTTTTAACTTCGCATAGCCGGCACATACCAGCATCAGCGACACGCCGAGCAAAATGCCGGGTAAATAGCCGGCCACAAAGAGCGCGGCAATCGATACCCCGCCACTGGCAATGGCATAGACAATCAGAATATTGCTCGGTGGAATTAACATGCCGGTGGTTGCCGCAGAGGCGGTTACAGCGGCACTGAAGTTAACGTCATAACCCTGCTTTTTCATCTCTGGCAGCATAAAGCTGCCGATCGCCGAAGTGGCGGCTACCGCCGAGCCGGAGATGGCACCAAAGAACATACAGGACACCACATTAACCAGTGCCAGGCCGCCCGGCAACATGCCGATCAGTGCCATGGCGCATTCAATCAGCCGCTTGGCAATGCCGCCGCGCCCCATAATCAAACCGGACAAAATAAAAAACGGGATCGCCAGTAACGCAAAGCTGTTAATCCCACCGGCCATTCGCTGCGCCATCGTCGTGACCGCCGGCATAAAGTCGATACTGATCAACATGGTGGCCAGCGTTGCCAACCCGATACAGAACGAAATAGGGACATTGAGCAGTAGCAGTGAGAAAAAGACCAGCAACAGAACCAGAATTGAGATTTCCATTAGTGCAGCCCCTCGACTTGTGGCATTGGCTGTCGCAGCGCCAGATGATACAGCTGGCAACAGCCATAAAACGCGATAAGTAAGCCTGATAGCGGGATCACGCTGTAGATATAGGCCATCTTAATTCCCAGTGCTGCTGACATCTGATTTAACTCAAAGGTCAGCGCCATCAGATTACCGCCACCCACCACCATCACCGCCAGCGCAAATAGCACTACGGCACTGGTCAGCAACATATTCAACCGCCGCTGTAACTCAGCGTCAAAGCGCCGGGTAACAATATCCAGCCCCAGATGTACGCCGGTACGATAGGCCAGTGCTGCGCCAATCATGCCAATCCAAATCAGCAAGCAACGCGACAATTCTTCGGTGACCGAGCTTGGGCTTTGCAGCAGATAACGCGATACCACCTGCCAGCTTACTACCAGTACAATGCTGAGCATCAGCAGCGCCAGAAACCACTTCAGCACCGTATCAACCCAGAACAATAATTTAGTCATCCTTTACCTCCGGGCTAACCTCACGCATGGCCGCAATTTGCTGAAGCAAGGGGCCGATACGGGTTTGCAGCATTTGCTGATAGAAGGGCGCAACCGCCTGACGGAAGGGAGCTTTATCCGGGTAAATAACCGTCACCCCTGCGGCTTTAACGGCATTAAGTGCGTCTTCCGAGGCTTGCTGCCAGGCAGCACGCTGATAGACAATTGAATCATTAGCGGCCTGCTGCACCCATTGCCGCTGCTCTGGCGTCAGATCCTGCCAGACATGCAGGCTCATAATCAGCACATCCGGTACCGCGGTGTGTTCATCCAGCGAGAAGTATTTACTCAGCTCATAGTGGCGGGATAAATAGAAACTGGGCGGGTTATTCTCGGCGCCGTCCACCACCCCCTGTTGGATGGCAGTGTAAAGCTCACCCCAGTCAATCGGGGTAGCGGCGCCGCCCAGTGCTTCCACCATCCGCACTGCGGTTTGACTGTTAAGCACCCGGAATTTTTTGCCGCGTAAATCGGCCGGGCTATCGATACGGGTATTACTGGAATAAAAACTGCGGCTGCCGGCATCGTAATAACCCAGGCCATACAGACGGGCAACCTGGATCTCCTGCAGCAAGCCCTGACCGACCTCGCTTTCCAATACCCGCCAGAAATGCGCGTTATCGTCAAAAATATAGGGCACACTGAACACCTGCATCGCCGGCACAAAGCCTTCCAGCGGGCTGGCCGACACCTTGGTCATCGCCAGACTGCCGATCTGCAGCAACTCAACCAGCTCCCGCTCGTTACCGAGCTGACCACCACTGTAGATCTCAATCCGCATACTGCCGCCGGAGTATTCTGCCAGCCGCTCGCCCATCAGTGCCATGGCTTTATGCACCACATGCTCCTGATCCAGCGTATGCGCCAGCCTCAGCACCTTAACCTCCTGCTCTGGCTGACAGGCGCTTAGCAGCAAACTGGCCGCTGCCGCCAGCAACCAGCGCATCCGGCTTTGCTGTGTTCGTTTCTTCATACTGTTACCCTGTTAATCATATGTTGGCTACTGTGGTAGCCGGTCGGCCGGTCTGTGCCGGCCTGACGTTGGCTGCTGCCGTTAGCGCATGGCGCTGGCTGGAAACTTATCCATATCGTGATAATCCAGATTTTCACCGGCCATACCCCAGATAAAGGCATAGTTGCAGGTACCACAGCCGCTGTGAATCGACCAGGCTGGCGACACCACCGCCTGCTCATTAGCGACCCAAATATGCCGGGTTTGCTGCGGCTGGCCCATAAAGTGGCAAACACCCTGCTCCGGTGCTAAATCAAAGTAAAAGTAGGCTTCCATCCGGCGGTCATGCTGGTGTGCCGGCATGGTATTCCAGACACTGCCGGGTTTTAATACCGTCAGACCCATTTGCAGCTGACAGGTCTCTACCACATCATTAATCATTAACTGGTGGATCGCGCGTTCATTCGATGTCGCCTGGGCCCCCATTTGCAGCACAGTACACTTATCCATGGTCAAATGCTTAGTCGGATAGCTGTGATGTGCCGGCGCCGAATTCAGATAAAACCTGGCCGGGGTAACGGCGTTGTCGCTATAAAAACTAACCTGCCGTGCGCCCATACCAACATAAAGTGCTTCTTTGTTTTGCAGCGGATAACGCTGGCCATCAACTTCAACCACGCCACTGCCACCGACGTTAATAATGCCCAGCTCGCGGCGCTGTAAAAAATACTCGGCTTTTAACGCTGCTACCGTCTCAAGTTGTACCGGACCGGCCACCGGCACCGCACTACCGACAATTACCCGCTCGTAATGGGTATAGCAAAGTACCAGCTGGTCAGGCTGCATCAGATTATCGACCAGAAAATGCTGCCGTAGCTGCTCGGTATCGTAACGCTTTACATCATCCGGGTGGGTTGGATAACGGCTTTCAAAAATTACGCTCATCATTAGTCCTCTGTTTAATGGGTTGCTGCGCTCTGGCTGTCTCGTGATTTAGCGCTTTAGCGCGCCAGCCAGCCGCCATCGACGGCCAGCACATGGCCATTCACATAATCGCTGGCCGCGCTCGCCAAAAATACGGCGGCACCGGCTAAATCTTCCGGCTCACCCCAGCGTCCGGCCGGGATCCGCCCCAAAATAGCGGCATTGCGCTGTGCATCGGCCTGTAAAGCGGCGGTGTTATCGGTGCGAAAATAGCCCGGGGCTATCGCATTAACCTGAATATTATGCTGCGCCCACTCATTGGCCAGCGCTTTGGTGACTCCGGCAATCGCATGTTTACTGGCAGTATAGGCCGGTACCGTGATGCCACCACTGTAGGAAAGCATCGAGGCGATATTAATAATCTTACCGCTCTGGCGTTTGATCATCTCGGCGCCGAGCAATTGCGACAATAAGAAGGCCGCATCCAGATTGACTGCGATCACCTTATGCCACTCGCTCATCGGAAACTCATGTGCCGGAGCCCGGAAAATGGTGCCACCACAGTTCACCAGGATCTGCACCGGCCCTGCTGCCAGCGCAGCGGCAGCCAGATCCCGGACGGCCTGTTCGTTACTCAGATCCGCCACCAACTCCTGTGCCTGGCCGCCACTGGCCAGAATGGCATCAACCGTTGCTGCTGCGCCACCGCTGTTGGAACAGGCGCACAGCACTTTGGCCCCCGCTGCAGCCAGCGCCTTAGCAATCGCCAGGCCTAACCCCCGGCTGGCACCGGTGACCAGCGCCGTTTGGCCGCTCAGGGTAAATAAGTTTGTCATCTGTCACTCCTATTTTGTCGGTTTGTCGCTGCGACATCCGCGGTGCTATCGTCAGGAATAATGTTCAAATATGGAACAACCTGAATTTTCAAAAACCTGACAAATATAATAAATTCATTAAGTTAAACTGCACTTCTACGAAAAAATCCTGTCGAAAACTGATTTAATTTGCATCATTAATTGACAGGATTTACTGCTTGGTGTTAGCTTTTTGCCATCGGTGGCATAAAATTGCAAGCTTTTTTTGCCACCGGTAGACAAGACAACTATGCTTTAACAGTCGCCGAATTATCAACAGGGGAGCAATATACTCACCATGACGCTACAGGCAGCTTAGACCGCAGCCTGCGCCAGGATAAAGGGTATAGGTTCCTGACAAAGACGAGAATAGCCAGTTAAGCTGGCAACAGATAAACACTCAGGACAAGGTGAACAAGATGGTAAACAGCAGAACACCCTTTCGCCCCAGTAAAGTCTGCCGGGCATTAACCCTGGCCGGTCTGGCAACCTTATTCAGTGCTCAGGCGCTGGCACAGCAAACTGAACAGGCTGAACAGACCGAACAGCAAAAAGCGGAAGAACAAATTGAAGTGATTTCCGTTGTCGGTAGCTTCCGTGGCAGTCTGGCCAATGCCCTAAACCAGAAGCGCTTTGAAACCGGTGCCACTGACACCATCAAGGCAGAAGATATCGCTGATTTCCCGGATCTGAACCTGGCCGAATCGCTGCAGCGTATTCCGGGGGTAGCCATTAGCCGGGTAGCCGGTGAAGGCCGCCAGATCTCAGTACGTGGTCTGGGCCCGGATTTTACCCGGGTTCGGATCAACGGTATGGAAGCACAATCCACCAGTGGTGGTACTGACCAGATTGGCGGCGCTAACCGCGGCCGTGGCTTCGACTTTAATACCTTCTCCTCAGACTTGTTTAACGAACTGACGGTACGCAAAACGGCATCGGCCAATATTGAAGAAGGCTCATTGGGTGCGACTGTCGATATGCGTACTGCCCGCCCCTTCGATTATGATGGCATGACCTTTGCGGCCAATCTTCAGGCCGGCTATAACGATAAGTCAGAAGAAGTGGATCCGAAAGGCTCCTTCCTGTTTAGCAATATTAACGACGATGGCACCTTTGGCTATCTGATTTCAGCGGCCTTCTCCGAGCGTAATATTCTGGATGAAGGCGCTTCTACCGTGCGCTGGAACAACGTCAATGACTTTGGCACTTACCGTGGTGATGCCAATGCACCTGAGCTGCAGGCCATCAATAATGCCTTCCGGCCACGTCTGCCACGTTACGATTCTTATGTCCATAATGTGAAACGTACCGGTATTGCTACCGCACTGGAATACCGTCCAAGCCTCGAAACCCGCTTTAATCTGGATGTGCTGTACTCCAAAGACGATTCAACCCGTCAGGAAGCCTTTATGCAAGGCATTCTGAATGCCGGTGCTAACCGGGCCGCCCTGACCAACCCGGCCAGCGGCATTACCGGCGGTATGAACGTACTGGATTACGAAATCGACGGTACCAATACTGTCACCTACGCCTCTTTTGAAAACGCGCTGATCCGCAACGAACTGCGTTATGACGAACTGTCGACCGAGTTCCTGCAAATCACGCTCAGTGGCCAACATCAGTTAACCGATAACCTGAAAATTGACGGTATGATCGGTCGCGCTACCTCTGAGTTCGATAACCCGATCCAAACCACAGTGGTAATGGAAAAGGCCGGCCAGACCTTCAGTTACGATTACCGTGGCGGCAAGCGGCAGAATCCTGAACTGCTATTCGGTGCCGGCGTATTCGACCCGAACGGCTGGACTACTAACAGCGTGCGTTTACGGCCACTGGGCGCAGAAAATACCTTTGATAGTGCTGCTTTTAACGTTGAGTATGTGCTGAACGATATCCTGACCTTACGCAGTGGTTTGCACTATAAAAAGTTTGAATTCGAAACCCACGAAGCACGCCGGCAAAGTGAAAACGCCGCTGGCGTGGTGATGAGCCCGGATCTGATCCGCCAGTATGGCGCGGCTGTGGGTCCTTACGGCAGCTGGCTGGTGCCGGATTTAGCGGCTATTGATGCCCGCTACAATATCTACAGCAATACCGGTGCCTTTACCGTGAGCCGTGATTTCCGCCGCGTCGATAACTACTCTGCTGAAGAGAAAACGCTGGGTGCCTATGTACAACTGGCCTTTGATACCGAACTGGGTGATACCGGCTTCCGCGGTGATATTGGTGGCCGCTTTGTAAAAACCGATCAGTCTTCCACTGCCTGGGCGACTCTGGGTGGAACTGAGCAGCTGATTACCGCCAAGCATGACTATAACGAGTTCCTGCCGTCATTGAACCTGGTGTTTGAACCCATGGATGATGTGATTATCCGCTTTGGTTATGCCGAAGTGATGGCCCGGGCTGGTCTCGGTAGCATCCGACCTAACGTCTCAGTATCCGTATCGGGTGGCGCCCGTTCCATAAGCGGCGGTAACCCAACGCTGGAGCCGACCAAAGCCAAAACCTATGACTTAGGTTTAGAGCTGTACTTTGATAATGAGTCCTTATTAGGCGTGGCCGTATTCCGCAAGGATATCGACAGCTATGTACAAGGTCTGCGCGAGACCAAGCTGTTTACCGAAACCGGTTTACCGATCCAGGCCGCCATTGACGCCTGTAATGCCGGTCCCGGCTATGGCGAGGCCACAGGTTGTACTGAGAACGTAGAGTGGCAAACCAATACGCCATTAAATGGCCCGGGCGGTAATCTGTATGGCTTTGAAGTGCAGTACCAGATGCCGTTTAGCTTCCTGCCGGAGTTCTGGAACCGTTTCGGCTTTATCGGTAACTATACCTATGTTAAAGCCCAGATGGACTACATTAACAATACCGGCGTCGTGCTGGCCACCCGTGACCTGCAGGGGTTATCCGAGAATACCCGTAGTGCCACCTTGTACTACGAGGACGAAAAATTCTCCGCCCGGGTGTCACTGGCAGACCGTGCGCGTTACCTGACCAACGCCATCGGCCGCGATAACAATGATATGGAAGGCACCAATGCCACCCGTAACATTGATGCTGCCATGTCGTATCAGTTAAACGATAACTGGAAGCTGACGTTTGAAGCACTGAACCTGACCAATGAAGTGGACGATCAGTGGGTTGATTCCAGCGGCAACCGTTTAACTTACTACCATGCTACCGGCCGGCAGTACTACCTGGGTGCGCAATATAAGTTTTAAGCACCCCTCTGACACTTAAGCGGCGCACTGCCGCTTAAGTGCTGTCTGCCCCTGAATCAGGCGCAGCATGTTTCGCGTGCCACGGAAGGCCCGAATAACTCACAGGCAAGTGCCAATTCTATTTAACAGGGTAACTATCGTGAACAAGCGTCTTCTGCAAACTCTTCCTCTTGTTACGCTTAGCAGCTTACTACTGGCAGCCTGCGGTCAACCCGCCAATCCGCCTGCCGCAAACCAAACCACTGCTAAGCCGTCAACTATAACCACTATGCCGGTGGCAGCCAAGTTACTGATTGCCAATCCGTCTGACTTTGTCCGCAGCCAACAGCCGGTTTACCTGAGTTACTATGATCTGGGCTTAACCGCTCAGCAGGCGCAGGATCTGGTTGCCCGTCGTGCCGGCCAGTTGGTACCACTGCAGCATCTGGATCGCAGCGGTGACGGTACGCGCGATACGCTGTTTTTAGCCTTGGATTTTCAGCCAGCCGAACAACTGCAACTACACATTGAACATGATGCTGCCGCCCTGGCAGCTCTAAAGCTGCCGGCGAGAACTCAGGCCGAAATTTCGCATAAAGTCGGTGGCGAATGGCAAGGTGCCAAATATATTGGCGGCACCTTTCAGAACGTGCAGCAACTGACACCGCCGCCACAATATACCGATCACTCGGAGTGGATCCGTTATGAAGGCCCTGGTATCGAATCAGATCAGGTCGGCTATCGGATTTATCTGGACTGGCGTAATGGCTTTGATGTCTTTGGTAAAACCAAACCACAGCTGGTGTTGCAGGATGTCGGCCAGGATGGCTATCAGTCGTACCATGAAATGGCCGACTGGGGTATGGATCTGCTAAAAGTCGGACAATCACTGGGCGCCGGTGGTTATGGTTACTGGGATGGTCAGAAAGTTGAGCGTGTGTCCAGGGTTGGCCAGCATACCGCCAAAGTGATTGAAAATGGCCCGCTCTACTCCGCATTACAGATAACCTATCAGGATTGGCAAATTGCCGGCAAAACCGTCACTTTAACCGCTGATCTGTCGATGACTGCCGGCAGCCGGCTGGTCAATACCCGGTTACAACTGTCTGAGCCACTGGATAATCTTGCCATTGGTCTGGCAAAACTACCGGATACCAAACTGATTCAGGGCGAAGTGGAGATCACCGGTCACGCCTGGACCTATGTCGCGACCTGGGGGAATCAGAGTTTATCGGCCCCTGATAGCAAACTTGGGATGGCACTGCTGTTTAAACGCGGCCAGCGCACGGCACAAACCGAAGACGAGCATAGCCATGTCAGCGTGATGAAACCGGCTGGCAACCAGCTGGAATACTACTTTTTAGCCGCCTGGGATGGTGAAGCAGACGGCATCAAAACCGAAGCGGAATTTATTGCCTACCTTGAGCAACAAGCCGAACAACTGACCTTGACTCCACGGCAGCGCCTGCATACCGCCGCCACTGCCGCGAAACTGCAGCAGCCACTCACTGCTGAGCACGCACTGTATTGGGGAGAGCTACTGGCCAAAAGTGAGATGGTACGGCAAACTCCCTACTACGCTTACGGCGGCTGGGATTATGAGCGTCAACGTCCGGCAACCTTTGAATACACCACTGGTCTGTTGCTGCAAGCCTATGATGATTTACTGCAGCTTAAACCTAACGCCGAATGGCAACAGGTGATAAGCGACGTTGTAAACTCCTTTGTGACACCTGAGGGAGATATCCGCACTTACAGCATTAAAAAATACAATATCGACAGCCTGAATACCGGCAATATGCTGCTGCGCGATTATCTGCGCCAGCCGAACGAGCCGGCGCGCAAGGCGCTGGCACTGCTGCGTCGTCAGGTCGCCGAGCATCCGCGCACTCAGGATGGCGCCTTCTGGCACAAACAAATTTATCCGCATCAGCTGTGGCTGGATGGCGTCTATATGGGCATGCCATTCTACGCCTTTTACACCACAGAGTTTGAGCAAGGCCAGGGCCTGCCGGAAGTCGTTAAAGAATTTAAGCTAACCCGTGAATTACTGCGCGATGCCAATACCGGCCTGTACTACCATGCCTGGGATGAAGCGAAACAGCAGGTCTGGGCTAACCCTGAAACCGGTTTGTCGCCGCATTTCTGGGGCCGCGGCCTGGGTTGGCTCAGTATGGCGCTGGTTGATGTGCTGGATTATATCCCGGCCGAACAAACCGAGCTGCGGGCACCACTGCTGCAGATGATTACTGAGCTGGCGGAAGCCTTACCACGCTTTCAGCATGACAGTGGCGTCTGGTATCAAATTCTGGATCGGCCCGAGGCAACAGGCAACTACCTGGAGTCATCCGCTAGCGCCATGTTTACCTATTTCTATGCTAAAGCGATAAACAACGGCTATCTGCCACCGAGCTATAAAGCCACAGCGCTGAAAGCCTATCAGGGGTTAGTGCGCGAATTTATGCTGGTGCATCCGGATGGTTTAGTCAGCTTGGTTAATACGGTGCAGGTGGCGGGTCTGGGCTTTGGCCGCGATGGCAGCTACCACTACTATATGAGCGAGCCGGTCTTCCGTAACGACGCTAAGGCCAACGGCCCCTTTATTATGGCGGCAGTCGAAATGGCAAAACTTCTGGGCTACCCGGTTAACCAGTAACAACTGCCTGGCAGCAGGGTGCAGTTAACGCTGGCCCTGGAGTACGAGAGGACTTCTCCCTCTCCTGTGGTTTGAGCCGGCAACTGCCGGCTCTTTTTTTAACAGTGCTTGTTCGGGAGACTTTTATGCATAACGTCTTATTGGCTTTGATTTTTCTTTTGCTACCAAACATGACACTAGCCAGCAATGTGTTGCGCTTAAGCGTCGCACAGGATGGCAGCGCGCAGTTTCAAACTATTCAGGCGGCACTGGATAGCCTGCCGGCCACTGCTGAGCAGGCAATTATTCAGATTAAGCCGGGTATCTATCAGGAAAAGCTGTACCTGACACGGGATAAGGTGGCTCTGGTTGGTCAGGGCCGCACTCAGACCATCATTCAATATGCTGAACTGCGCACAAATTGGCTGGCGTCCCATCCGGATGACTGGGGCAGCGCCGTGGTAAATATCCGCGCCAGCGACATTGCCCTGCTCGGCCTGACGATTAAAAACAGCTATGGTGAACTAACCGGCGATCATGAACATCAGTTCGCGATCCGTGGCTTTGAGCATGCCAGCCGGATTATTACTGATGACTGCGCCATTATTGCCGGCGGTGCCGATACCCTAAGTTTGTGGAATAAGACCGACGGCATGTACTACCACCGCAACTGCTATATCGAAGGCCATACCGATATGGTGTGCCCACGTGGCTGGGCTTTTTTTGACAACGTCACTTTTTACAATCAGAAAGCCTATGCCACCCTGTGGCATGACGGTGAACTGGACCCAGCGCAAAAACTGGTGGTGGTCAATTCGCAGTTCGATGGTGTACCCGGCTTTTTGCTGGGCCGCCGCCACTACGATGCGCAGTTTTATCTGATCAATAACAGCTACAGCCCGAATATGGCTGACCGGCCAATCTTCCGTCACACCTATCCGCAACAACCGGAACGTGACCGGGCCAATTTATGGGGCGATCGCTACTACTTTAGCCAGAGCGCTGACAGCGCACCGCGCTATCCGTGGCTGGCAGATAATCTGGCTACGCATCCGGCTAACCTTAGCGCGGCGCAGATCACCGCACAGTGGACCTTTGACGGTCGCTGGGATCCCGAGGCTGAGCTGGCACGGCTTTATCAATTAATGGAACAACAACCATGAATCGACTAATCCTTTGCCTGTGTTTGTTGCTAAGCCTGTCGTTCGCTTCCCAGAGTTTCGCCAACAACCCGGTACCAGCGCGGCTGCATCTGGTCGGTGACTCGACGATGTCGGTTAAGATCAACCCGGCCTACCCGGAACGCGGTTGGGGTGAGCTGCTACCGGCCTTTATGCTGTCGCAGCTAACGATTATTAATCATGCCGCCAATGGCCGCAGTACCCGGCGCTTTATCAATGAGGGGCGCTGGCAACTATTGTTAAGCGAACTGAGTGCCGGCGACTATGTGTTGATCCAGTTTGGCCATAATGACCAGAAAATTGCGGATCCGACGCGCTATGCGGCGCCAGATAGCGACTATCAGGCGTTTTTACGCCAGTTTGTGGCCGATATTCGTGCCAAAAACGCCATTCCGCTATTGGCAAGTTCGATTTGCCGGCGCAACTTTAACAGTGATGCCTTGTTGGTACGAGATCTAACGGCTTATGCGTATGCCGCGGCGCAGGTCGCAGCGGAACTTGACGTGAGCTTTTTTGATTTACAACAGCTAAGCTGTGATTTTATTGCGAATGCCGGCCCAGCCGGCAGCCAGCCGTATTTCATTCAAATCCCGGCTGATCTTTACAGCAAGTTTCCGACCGGCACCACAGATAACACTCATCTGACGCTGCAGGGTGCCGCTAAGATTGCGCAGTTTTTTGTACGGGAGCTAAAGCGCCAGCAACATCCGCTGGCAGGCTATGTGTATCGGGAACTGTTATAAAAACGCCCGGCATTAACCGGGCGTTGCAAACTAAAATTTGGCAGGAACCATGAAACGCGGTTAATCCGGCGCTTTTGACACCCCAACCATCGCCGGACGTAATAAGCGGCCATTTAACTCATAGCCTTTTTGCATCACAAAGGTCACCGTATTCGGCGGTAAATCCGCCGTCGGCTGCATCGTCATCGCCTGATGTTGCTCCGGATTAAATGGCTGACCGGCCGGATCCAGCTGGATCACGCCGTATTTTGCAACCGTATCCAGGAAACTCTTCATCGTCAGCTCAATACCTTCAATGACACCTTTGAACGCTTCATCTTCACGGTTGATAAAGTTCAGCGCCCGCTCCAGGTTATCCAATACCGGCAATAAGTCCGAGGCGAACTTCTCCAGCGCGAACTTATGTGCCTTTTCTACATCCTGCGCGGCGCGGCGGCGGGCGTTATCGGCATCGGCTTTAATGCGCAGCATTAAATCATGTTGCTCAGCCAGCTGACTCTGGGTTTTCGCCAGTTCTTCTTCCAGTTTGGTAATAATGGTTTGCTCAGACGACAGCTCCACTGTGTCGGCATGGCTATCCGTAGTCTGGTTCAGCTCTTCAGGGGTTTCTGCAGGCTTGTGTTGCTCAGTCATTGTTACAATACTCCAATTTTGCGTAGGGGTATTATGGGGATCAATTTGGCCGATTCAAGTTTAAATTTAACTGGGCGGCGCAGGATTCCACCAGTGGCACCAGGCGCGCATAATTCATCCGGCGCGGCCCAAGCAGTGCAATAAAGCGGTGTGGCTGTTGCTGATAGCTTTGCGCGATGACACTAAGCTGCGACAGCTCGACAAAGCCCGACTCTTTACCCAGAATCAGTTTAGGTTGGTTATCATTAGTAACCAGCTCCAACAGCTGCATTAAACCGGCCGGATGCTCGAGCATTTGCACCACCTGCTGCAAAGCCGGGTTTTGCTGATAGTCTGGTGTCAGTAACAACTGATGCTGACCAAAAATCAGCGGTTGATGTTGCATAAATTCATCCAAACTCAGCTGGCCTAATACTTTTTGCAACAGCGCCTGCGCCAGCCCCGTTTCACTGCGTAATAAATTACCCAGGCGAGCAATACCATCCTGCCACTGCCCACCGGACAACGCCGCATTTAACAGGCACAACACCTTGCTTAAGGTTGCAGAATCAATACTTTGCTCACATTGCAATACCCGGTGCAAAATATCGCCGTCTTCGTCTATTACCACCAACAGCAGGCGATCGCTGGCCAGGCGCACCAAATCAATTTGCCGCACTTCACGACCACTGGCTTTGGGCGCACTGATAATGGCGACACAACCGGTCAGGTTAGCCAGTAATTGCCCGGCCTGCTGGCATAATAACGACACCGGCAACTGCGGTACCAAACGCTTTTTAATCTCCGCGGCCCAACTATCGCTTAGCGGTTGCAGCTGCAGCATCTTATCGATAAATAACCGGATACCAGAGGTGGTAGGAATACGGCCGGCTGAAGTATGAGGTGAGCGGATGAGTCCCTGCTGTTCCAGCAACACCATGGTATTACGCACCGTGGCCGAGCTGACTGACAACGCCTTATTTTCAGCAATCGCTTTGGAGGATACCGGTAAACCATCCAGCAGATACTGCTCAACGATCAGTTTTAAAATCAGCTCGGTTCTGCTTAATGTTTCGGTCATGCGCCTGCACCTGCCTTATATTGCTAACTATGATGGGGCCTTTCTAAAAAATTTCAAGCAGCTCAGGACACTAAAGCCAGCAGCCGTTATACTGAGCCAACAGTCTGGCCGCTGCCTGGGCAGAGGCAACACGCTGGCCGGTGCTTGCATGGCCGTTTAACACAGATCTTCTAACTCTGGTCTTTAAATATGGAAGCCTTATGAGTCTTGCCTTTAGCAAAGTAGGATTAATCGGTAAACCGCACCACAGCGGCGCCAACCAAACCCTGCTCAGCCTGTATCAGTTTTTGCAGCAACAGGGCCTGAGCGTCTATGTTGAAGAGCGGGTCGCGCAAAGCTTGCCCATCGCCGCGGCCGAAGTGCTGGATCTGGTGACGCTGGGGAAAACCTGCGATCTGGCAATAGTGGTCGGCGGAGATGGCAATATGCTGGGCGCAGCGCGGGTGCTGGCGCGGTTTGATGTAGCAGTACTGGGTGTCAACCGCGGTAATCTTGGTTTTTTAACTGATTTGGCGCCGGAGAGCTTTGCCGAACCGTTAACTGAGGTGCTGGCCGGAAATTTTGTTACCGAAAAGCGTAACCTGCTGGAAATCGCCGTCCATCGTCACGGCAGTATTAAAAGCAGTAACAGTGCCGTAAACGAAGCGGTGCTACACGCCGACAAGGTGGCGCATATGATTGAATTCGAAGCCTATATTAATAACGAATTTGTCTACAGCCAGCGCTCCGACGGCCTGATTATCAGCACGCCAACCGGCTCAACCGCTTATTCCCTTTCCGGTGGCGGCCCCATTCTGACCCCGGATCTGGATGCGATGAGTCTGGTGCCAATGTTTCCGCATACGCTAAGTAGTCGGCCACTGGTGGTGTCAGGAAATAGCGAAATCCGGCTGAAAGTTGCTGAAACTAACGATGCACATCTGCAAATCAGTTGCGACAGCCATGTGATTCTGGCGGTAATGCCAGGCGATGATATTACCATCCGCAAACACCCTAACCCGCTGCGGCTGGTGCATCCGCCCGGTTATAGCTATTACCATGTGCTGCGCAATAAACTGGGCTGGGGCAGCAAGTTGTACTAAAAAAAATCGGCGCCCGACTTGCTAAAGTCACTTTTACTGTATAAATTTACACTGTAACTATAAACAGTATCAGGTGCCTTATGCTCTGCCATCTTCATATCAGTAATTTTGCCATAGTTCGCGCGCTGGAAATTGACTGGGCGGGCGGGATGTCAACCATCACCGGTGAAACCGGAGCCGGTAAATCCATTGCCATTGACGCCCTGGCACTGTGCCTGGGCGAACGGGCCGATGCCGCAGTAGTGCGTCCCGGCGCCGACAAAGCCGATATTGTCGCCACCTTTGATATCTCCACCCTGCCCGCCGCGCGCGACTTTCTGCAACAACAAGACCTATTGATGGGTAACGAATGTATTGTCCGGCGTGTCGTCAGTAATGAAGGCCGTTCCCGCGGCTATATTAATGGCGTGCAGGTGCCGGCGCAGCAGCTAAAGCAACTGGGGCAGTACCTGTTATCGATCCATGGCCAGCATGCGCATCAACTGCTGTTAAAGGCCGATTATCAGCGTCAGTTACTGGACGCCTATGTCGCCAACAGCGAGCTGCAGCAGCAATGCCGGCAAAGCTATCGCTACTGGCAGCAGTTGCAGCAAGAGCATCAGGCATTACAGCATTCTCAGCAACAGCGTGATGCCCAGCGCCAGTTACTGGAATATCAGGTAGCAGAATTGGACCAGTTTGCGCCGCAGGCTGATGAATTCAGCGGCTTGGAAGCCGAACATAGCAGGCTGACGCACGGTAACACTCTGCTGTCGCAAAGCCAGCAATGCCTGCAGCAGCTGTACGATGATGATGAGCAAAGCATTTACCGCGCGCTGTCTCAGGTAAGCTACCAACTGGAGCAGTTGCAAGCACTGGACCCTACACTGGCAGGGGTACAGCAAATGCTAAGCGATGCGCTGTTACAAACCGAAGAAGCCAGCCGTGAACTGCGCCGCTATGCCGATAAGGTGGAACTGGATCCGGAGCGGCTGGCTGAAATCGACGAGCGACTGGCGCAGTGGCTAAATCTGGCCCGCAAGCATCAGATCGCTAATGAACAACTGGCAGAGCGGCACCAACAGTTAGCGGCAGAACTGGCAGAGTTAACCGGCTCAGAGCAGCGGCTGACCGAACTGGAACTGGCTATCCAGCAAGCCAGTCGCCAATATCAGCAGGCAGCGGCAGCTTTAACAACGGCCCGCCAGCAGGCTGCCTCAGAGCTAAGCGAGCTGATCAGCAAAAATATGCATGAACTGAGCATGGCCAATGCCCGCTTTGCTATCAATGTTTCGACCTTGCCGTTAGAGCAGGCCAGCGCCAACGGCCTGGATCTGATCAGTTTCGAGGTATCGACCAACCCGGGCCAGCCACTGCAAGCGTTAAGTAAAGTCGCCTCCGGCGGTGAATTATCGCGGATCAGCCTGGCAGTACAGGTAATACTAGCGGATAAAGTCACCACCCCTACCTTGATTTTCGATGAAGTGGATGTCGGAATCAGCGGCCCGGTAGCTGCTGGCGTCGGCCGCTTATTACGCCAGCTCGGCCAAAGTACCCAGATTATTTGCGTTACCCACCTGCCGCAAGTAGCCAGCCAGGGCCATCAGCAGTTATTTGTGGAAAAATATACCGATGGTATCGCCACCGAAACCCGGATGCGTCAGCTCAGTGATGATGAGCGGATCCAGGAAATTGCCCGTCTGCTGGCCGGTGAGAATATCAGTGCCAATGCGCTGGCCAATGCGCGGGAACTTTTGTGTACCCCAGCAGTCTGAGCTGCAGTTTTGCTGCGCTAAGCTGCACAGCACCAAAGGTGTGTAAGCAGCTTAGCCTGGTAACGAAACCCGACTTTACCGCACCGTACTCAGAAACAGGTTTTTTGCTTACGCATCCTGGGTTATGATGACGGCACTTAGGTTGATGACATGGTATCTATGAAAGCAGTAGTAAAAATCGTCTTACTGGCGGCGGCTCTTAGCCTGAGCGCCTGTAGCAGCTGGGTATACCGTATTGATATTCCGCAGGGTAACTTTTTAGAGCAAAAGGACGTTGATAAACTCCGTATTGCCATGACCAAGGAGCAGGTGGTGTTTGTACTGGGTAATCCGGTCGCAGCCAACCCCTTTGACCACGATACCTGGCATTACTTTTATGCCCTGAAAGGCGGCCGTGGCAATAACTTTGAAAAGCGCCTGGTGGTGGAGTTTAAAGATGACCGGCTGGTAAATATCAGTGGTGACTTTGATAAGCACCCGGACTTTGATAAACCGCTGGATATTTAAGACAGCGAATTAGCAAGATATACAACAAAGCCGCTTTATCGCGGCTTTTTTATTTTGGTCATTATTGTTGTGATTTTTATTGTAATTTTTGTTGCAAGTGTCGCGGCCAACCTGCGGTAGGATGGCATACCAAACCGTTTTTATCTTATAAATGCCCGCCGGTAACTTTATTCGCCCGCCCCTCGTCCTTGGCTTTTTCGGCACGGCGCCGACGCAAATCTTTCGGATCGGCAATCAAAGGCCGGTAGATTTCAATCCGATCACCGTCTTGCACTTTATCGCTTAGTTTCACCGGCCGGCTCCAGACGCCCACTTTTTGTTCACTCAGATTAATCTGCGGAAACTGCTGCAAAATACCAGATTGGCGGATAATCTGCTCAACACAGGTATCGGCCGGCACCGAGATGGTTAACAAGGCCTGCCGCTCCGGCAAGGCATAAGCCACCTCAACGCTAATGGTATCGGAAATGGCGGCACCTGCGCTGTTATTCACCATAAACTTGCTTCGCTCTCTGGGTAAAGGCATTGACCATGGCAGCCGTTAACTCCTGAAATATCTTGCCAAAGGCAAACTGCACCAACTTATTTGAAAATTCAAATTCCAGCTGCAAAATCACCTTGCAGGCTTGCTCATTTAACGGCACAAATTGCCAGCCGCCCTGCAAGCGCTTAAAAGGCCCATCAACCAGCTGCATTTCTATGCGTTGTACCGGGTGTAAAATATTACGGGTAGTAAAGCTTTGCCCAATGCCTGCCTTGGAAACTTCCAGTTTCGCCACCATTTCCTGTTCCGTGTGGCGGATCACCGTGGCTTTGGTACAGCCGGGTAAAAATTGCGGATAATCCGGCACCGCATTAACCAGGTCATACATTTGTTGCGCGCTGTAAAAAACCAAGGCACTGCGCTCAATTTGTGGCATACTCACTCCCCTTACATCAGGGGATGAATTGTAACAGAAGAACGCGGGGCATCAAAACAGCACCGCGGCCTAAGCTGGCACGCTGTCAGTTGCTGATAAAGAGCACTATGAGTAAAAAGCAAAGTAATAAAAAGCAAAACACCACCATAGCGGTGAACCGCAAAGCCCGCCACGAATACTTTCTGGAAGATCGCTACGAAGCCGGTTTAAGCCTGCAAGGTTGGGAAGTCAAGAGTATCCGCGATGGCAAGGTTAACCTGTCGGACGCCTATGTGATGTTAAAAGACGGCCAGGCTTACCTGTTCGGCGCCCAAATCCAGCCGTTAAAAAGTGCGTCCAGCCATGTCGTCTGTGATCCGGAGCGTAACCGCAAACTGTTGCTGCACCGTCGCGAGCTGAGTAAGCTGGTCGGCTTAAAAGAGCGTGATGGCTATACCCTGGTCGCGACAGCGATGTATTGGAAAGCCTGCTGGGTAAAGCTGGAGTTCCATTTAGCGCGCGGTAAAAAGAGCTTCGATAAACGTGACGATATTAAAGATCGTGACTGGTCACGCGAAAAAGAACGCATGATGAAGCACAGCCGCTAACTTATCGCGGCGGGCTTGAAACTTATTTATTGCAGCCTTATCTAAGGTTGTGAGTAGTAAAACAGCGGTTAGGCAAATGTCTCTGGCTATTTTATGCCGAAGGCCCTAGAATAGTCGCTGACTTAGGGTGTAAGTGCTTTACCTCAGAATTCGGGGCTGATTCTGGATTCGACGGGATTCACGAAATCCAAGGTGCATGCCGAGGTGCGGTAGGCCTCGTAAAAAAGCCGCAACTTAATAGTCGCAAACGACGAAACTTACGCAATCGCTGCCTAATAAGCAGTAGATAGCTCTTCCCCTCACGCATGCCTGTAAGCTGAGACTCTGGAAGATCACCCCTAACAGGATCGCATGGCGGCTTTGTCCGGAGCCAAGATGCTAAAACCAATCGGACTCGCCCGACGATAGCCTGCCAGCTGGCGCTCATAGGGTTAACTAAATAACTGGCTAAGCATGTAGTACCGACGATGTAGGTTTTTCGGACGCGGGTTCAACTCCCGCCAGCTCCACCAACTAGAGAAGCGGCGCATTAGCGCCGCTTTTTTATTGCCTGCTTTAAAAACAAAAGCTTATCTATACGCACTCCAGCGAACTAACTGGCCGACAGTACACTAAACACGTCTGGGAATTGTTATCCTGTTGCCAACTTATGTCATTCTGCTGCCAACTTTTTCGCAAAGTACCAAGAAAACCTCTGCGACGAGCTAACCGGATCAGTTTCGATATTCAGCTCAAAAACATATGGTGCCGAGCATCATGTGTTCACGGGCTAGTAGTTCAGCATAAAAAAGCAACTGGCATTGTTAGGCAGGAACCGCAAATGCGGAGGGACCGAACTATGCTAGTAATGATTGATTTCGAAGTAGCAATAAACTTCGCTACCGTAGAAACTTATTAAAATAATCTCTTGAAATCTAGTCAAAAACCTAACAATATATCCCAAATATGGAACATAGTATTAAGGGAGTTAAAGGAATGACAAAAATGGTTTGGCCTGCAGATAACCCTAAACATCTAGTACTTCCTCCTGAACATGCGGCACCAATCAACGCTAAGCTATTTAGATTTGTTAATAAGATTCCTGCTGATCAATCAGATTTCCTCCCCAGTTTCAAAGACCCGGAGCAAAGCAACTTAGCTCAAAGAAATATCGATAATCCAGAGTTCTACGCAACTTCTTTTTTCAGTGATAAAATGAGAGTCATGAAGTTGATTGAAACAAACCCTGAAAAATTCAGAAAGAAAATTGTGGCTAATGGGATGGTAACTCCTGACCTAGGTTATGCTCATAGCAATAGCAGGGGACATGTATCAGTATGGTTTTACGAAAACTGCTACCCTACAGGATTTGTAAGACATGCGTAAGCCAGAAAAATTACTTTTTAGAAAAACTGTTAACTTTGGGTCGCTGTATTATTACAACAGCTACAGCTATTACTTAGAGCCTATAACATTCTCAGCTCGAAACGAATTTGGGCATCTGTTTTTTTGTTATAGTTTAGGGCTAGATGACGATGATTTATTTGAAAGATGGGTCATCAATCCGATATCTGAACAATTTCTTAACCAAATAGAGCAGAAAAACATTTCTTTATACGATGCTATTCTACCTAAAGATAGAGACAATATATTTATTCTTAAGGAATACTTAGAAGAAGATAAATCTGAGGTTATCTCATTAGACAAAAAAAGAATAGCTTTTGCTTTACCAAATAAAGATGTTTTCATTTCGGAAAATATTAATATTGATGGTTCTAGAAAGCACTCCCACAAGATAAGGCTCTTTAAATCTTCTCAGAAGCCAATTGCTTCTGATATTCTCAACAAAACTACCGAACAGTTTATCTCCTTTTGTAAGAACTACCTCGACAGCTTCCAAATTCCTTTGAAGATATTTTCTGAAGATGCAGTCCATGGGTCATTCGTATTTCGAGTGAAGATAGATGAACTTGATTCTATCTCCCAGTGCGGCGGGTTTGAAAAACTTTCCAGCCTGTCGGATATGGGTAAGTTTTTACACGATATTGATAATTATGATATTGACCAGAGACAACTAAAGTATTTACTTGATACTTTAGTAAAGCATGGGATAAACATTGAACTAATTGATGAATCTTCGACAAATACACTTTTTAGCCTAACAGATGGTTACGCCAAAAATTTAGTCCCTGAGATTGCATCACGATTGTCTAATTATTTAGATAGCTCAATGGTACCACAAGCAGACAGTCTAGATACGCTCAAAAATTTTTTAGTGATTCTTAATACTGAAGGTATAGTAACGGCTGATTCATTCGGACTAGATAAACGCCAAGTAAGTTACTACAGAGATGCTTGTCAATTATTAGGTCTTGTACACAGCTATGGCGCCCTTACCCCGTTGGGACTAAAAGCATCCATTGCCGAATCAGAAAAAGTATTCCTAGAAATCATCAAAGGACAGTTCGAAAATACTGAGTGCGCAACTATATGGATGGCTCAACAATCTGTCAGCAACCTTATTGAGATTGATGAGTCTACAGCCACTCAATTTTTAATTGATAATTGTAAAAATTTAGGCGAAAGCACCTCAAAAAGACGAGCTAGTACTTTAAGATCATGGGTAAAGAGCTTTAAGAAGCACCTTGTAAATCAATAAGTCTTTTAATACACAGATTTATTGCTTCTTCGTTGTTGTCATTGCCAATGAAGTTTCGTTTGAGTTTCATTGCAGCGACACCAACGAATCCTGTGCCACAAAAAGGATCTAATACCGTTTCACCAGAATGACTACTTTGCTCAATTAAAATTGATGCAAGATTGGTAGGCTTTTCTGTCGGATAACCTTTAATAATCCTTTTTTCTACCAAAATATCTGGGATTGAAAGATTAGATAACTTTCTTTTTCCTTTCTCAAAAAACATAATAAATTCATATCTTGCTCTGTAGTGATAACCCATACCAATCGTTACTTTGTCCCAAATAATTGGTTTCCAGAATTTGAATCCAATTTTCTCCGCGATAGGTTTTACAATAAAAGCTGTTTCTTGATCACAGAAGAGATAAAAATGGCTATTCTTCTTTAATACTCGGTATACCTCAGTAAATAACTCTTCAAATCTATCATTAGGAAATATTTCGAACCAAGAGTTACTAGATGCTTTACTAACTTTTAGCCTAGTAGTCGTGCCTATTTTTCTGTGCTTCTCCAACGACTCATATGGAGGATCTGTGATAACTAAATCAATTGAATTACTTTCAGTTCGTCTCAATAATTTAACTGCATCTTCGCAATGGAGTTCAATGTTGACATCATTGTCAAAAGCTACTTCAAACTTCATTCTCTACCACCTCAATTCCATATGTATAAAAACACAGTTATTCTGACATCATTTTCGCTAATATGCATCAACAAATAAGGTATTTACACTAAATGAGATTTTATGGAATCGTTTATCACAGCAAAGAGCACAAATATCTTGCCTTGACGATTTTGGTTTTGTATTTTGATTGCTAACTTAACGATCTCGACATGGCACCGTAACACGCAAAGCATTGATCTAAATAAATTTACCTCAACTCCCGCCAGCTCTACCAACTAAATAGCTGATCCTAATTGTG
>NZ_LZEJ01000030.1:0-40152 GCF_001704375.1 Alishewanella sp. HH-ZS
GTGGGGATCTATCAGGCTCTGACCGGTACCGGAGTGCTGTGGATAACTTAGTTTTGCTCTGGAAACTGCTGGCGGCGAATAGTCGCAAACTGCTTACGGCAAAGATAGAAGGTGATAGGTCTGGTGATCAGTGGATAGAGCACAACCAGCAGCAGTATGTAGCCTGCTATTGCCCAGCCATCGGCGCGTGCAATCATAATAAACAGCACTGATAAAATAATCAGCTTGATAATATTCAGGGTAATTTTGGTCGGTGCCGGCAAACGATCTGCTGCCGTACGAATAATCTGCATCCGCTGCGAAAAATTAAGTCCTTGTAACTCCGGGATACTTTGACTGTTGAAATAAATCATCGCTATACCTTAAAACCTCAATCCTACCCGCTAACTGGTAAGACCGGTACCGGAGTGCTGTGGATAAACAGGTCAGACCGGTACCGGAGTGCTGTGGATAATTAGTCGAAGAAGGGGGAGCGTTGCTCGGTCATGTTGTAGAGCATGCTCGGCCTGTTCAGCATTTGTCCGCCATCGCGGGAGATTGGGATCCATGGTAACTTACCACGGCCCGTCGCCGGCGTGATAGAGAACAAATCGAATGGGATCGAAATATAGAACCCCTTCGTGAAACTCCCCTCACCATATTGCTCTGACGATACATCGGTAATGGCCGCGTAAGCCCCCATCACTATGCCGCTATTAAAGCGCTTGGCGAAGTCGACGTTAACGCCCAAATCTTTTGCCAGAAAACGCCCAACGTTGAATGTTAGCTGGGTATCAGGCAGAAAATCCGGTTTCCAATAAATATTGGCGTGGCCAGTCAGTACCTTGTAATCGAAAAAGCTAAAATCGTTTTCATAAGAACGTTGCCGCACATAGTTCAGATCAAAACCGACAGCCCAATTACTGTCCACCGGGCGATACATCACCTCGCCACCTACCCCGCCGTACATGGCTTCCAGATAGCCAGCATAAAGCTGACCATACAGATTTGGCGCTAACCGCTCCTGCCAATTGCCGTACAGTGTATCCAGGGTAATTTTACTACGGGTAACATATTCACGAATAAAGGTCCGCACCCGTGGTAATCCAGTGTCAAAAGCATCTACAGTAAAGTTAAACTTATCAAAGTTTTCTAGTAAGGTTACTTTACTGGAGGCATGCAGCGCCCAGTTTGGGTTAAAGCTATAGCCAGCGCCCAGGATCACACCACCCTGATACATATAAAACTCTTCCGGGCTACCAAAGGTTTGGATCCAGAACAGCTCCATATTAGTGTAAAAACCTTTGGTTACCAGCGGTTTAAAATCAGCCAGACTTTGCGCCGAGACATCCTGCCGCACATAGGTTGAGGTAAAAGGTGCACCTAAACGTTCGTTACGGGCCACCGCCTTAAACTCACTTGCATCAATCACCGACTCCAGCATTGGAATATTGCCGTTCAGATTTACAATCTTATAGGTTGTGATATCCGCAGGTAACTCGGCCGCTAAAATACGCCCAATCCGTTCTAACGCTTCTTCGTGATCGCGATAGGCTATCTGATTACCATAAACGGTTAATACGCCATCTGCCAGAGCTGAACTCTTAACTAAAAAGCCTGCCTGATAAAGCAAGTCATAAATCAATTGCTCACGCTGTACCTGGTCAAACTGTGCCACTTTTGGTTCAGCAGGAACATCACGGAGTGGCGGTTTTACTTTATAGCCAGCGGCATTGTGTAAATTCAGCGCATAGGAAACACCAAAACCTAAGGTATTACCGCGTTGATAGTTTAGGCTAAAATCAAAATCACGCCAATGGTATACCGCCCCTAAGTTCCAGCGGCTATCTTGCGCCAGAGCGCCAGCAAAGTCATCGACGTAGTTATTACCCTCATATTCCAGTTTTAAGCGTAGCGGTTGCCAAGGTGTTTGGTATTCGATACCGCCGTAAACAGAGGCGGAACCTTTGAAAAAACTGTCATAACTAATTTTACCGCCCTGGCCAAAATCAGAGGAGCGAGCACAAAAACTGTCTCTTAATCGACATAATGGGTTTGTAATATTACCGGCACTACCTAAATAGCCCCAACCCAAACCGACATGAAAGTCAAAGTCGCCAAGTTGCTTACTTAATACAGCATACTCGCTTTCAAAAAGCCCCGTTCCACCCAGATCGCGAAAACCTACCGCAACTTCAGGGAACCATTTTGATTCCTGCCATAAACGGAATTTGGCATCTATACCTTTATCCTTATAGGTTTGATTGCCACTAAAACCGGGATCATCACTGTATAAACGGGTTCTAACATCGGTATAGCGTACTGTCGCTTCTAACCAGGGAAATAACTGGGTACTTACCGTCCAAAAGCGGTATTCTTCATTATCAGAATAATTAATCGATAAGTTCCCTTCCGGTGCCATCCGAGCTGTTGGTACCTGAATTAAACCTACGCCACCATGAGCACTTTGGGATACACCTGCCGGTGGTAACTGCCAGCGTTGTTCGGCATTAACCGCTGCAGACATGGCGAGCAGCAGCGGCGATAGCGCAAATGGCAGCAAGTGTTTGATAGTTATCCGTTTCATACTGCAACCCTATACTGCGTAAGTTCAACCAAGAGTTGGTTTAGACGCTGATAATCACGGCTAAACAACGAACTACGAAAAGGCACATATAAAACCGCTCCTGGTTGTGCTTCCTGATATGCCGCAGAGGCACCGGATAACGGCACCTGAATTAAGCGACCATCGGCCTGCAATAGCAGAACGTGGTTGGTATCTGCGGACTGTAACTTGGCACGCTGCAAGTAGTCATTTACCGAAGTCGCTGGCGTATGCGCCTGGGTAACAACGCCCCCGCTAATAGCACCTATTAGCACCACCGAATCGGGCCGACGGGGAAGCTGCAAAATATAGTCGCCAGTTGGCAATAGCGGGTTGGCTGCAAGATTAATACGTGCCAAATCATAATCAAGGACAAAGGGTAAGCGTTTAGCTAAACGCCAGTCACCGATGCGGCTCGCTAACTGCAGTAATACCTGCTGCACCTCTGGTTTAGCACTTTGTTGCAGTTCCTGCAGCAGGATTAAGGTTTGGCTGCGCAGTTGTTCTGCTTCAGGGGCATTAGTGTCATACAAGGCAGCGGCGGGCCAATAGATATCAGCAGAGCGCACCAAAGGGGCTAGTACAGCATCTAGCCGAACTGGTTGCTCAAAGGTTATAGACTGGCCAGCGCTATGCACTACCACCTGAGCCGACACTGGTGTGCTTACCAGCACAGCGGCCAGCATAGTGAGTCTTTTTAGTATACGCATAGATTATCCTGCCTTAGCTAAACGAGCCGCCCGGCTGATAAAAACTATTTCGGTAAGCGGCTGAAAAGGGGCATATTGCTGGCGGGTTTTTAATAACTGACCTGAGGATTGTTCAAACCAGTATTCGTTTTGCCACTGCTGATCAAAGCGCCAAAACTGTGGTCGGGTTTTATAGCTTAAAGTTTCAGTTACTTTTAATACGTTATAGCTATGCTCCAGTATTACCAATGTTTCTGGCTTAGGTTGGCTAAATTGGCTTTGTACCAAATAACCATATTCATCCTGTTGCCAGTCAGTAAGACTTTGCCAGCTACTGCCAGCTAAGAAAGTTACGCCGCGGGTTAAAGGATCTTCGGTACTGGCGGTTACAAAAAGTAAATTATGCGGCAAGCCAGCGGTACGGACTATGCGACCATGTTGTAATACCACAACAGCGTTATCGGCAGAAATCCATTTTTGCTGATTATGTTCCATAAAAGCCAAGGCCATTACCACCTGACGCTGCTCGCCATAGCGGACGTAAAGTAAATCTGCATTTGAAGCAGTTACCTGCTCAGCAGAAAGTTCGATATCTGCCGGTGGTTTAAAAGCATAGCTTAGGGTGTCACGATACGCCTGGTAAGTTCCCGAGCAACCAACCAGGCCAAGGCTACAAATTACCGCCGTGCAAAGCGCATAAATAGCGTTTTTCATTGTTTGCTATCCTGGCAACTTAAGAAAATATTGAATAAAAAAGCCGCCTTATGGCGGCTTTTTAAACTAACCAACTATTAACGCAGTGTTGGTGCGTAAGTGAAAGTCACAGGAACCGTTGCTGTTGTTGTAGCAGTACCTGTACCAGTTAAAGTAACCGTATTAGTTACTGTAGTACCAACACAAGCACCACCCACTAATGGGTCTGACCCATTACAGCTTGGCTGTGGTTGTGGTGTTGGTGGAACTGGTGGCAGAGTAACACCTGAGCTATTAGACACTATTGCAGCTAAAACACCAGCAGCTACAGCACCGGCTACGATAGTACCAACAGCCACACCACCAACAGTAGCGCCAGAAGCCGCAGAACCGCCAGCATTGTCAGAAGATTGAGCAACAGCACCTGCACTGGCTAAAGCCAAAGCAGCAGAGATTGCTACTAAAGTTTTTTTCATAAAATATCCCTCAATGGTTAAACCGAATTCCGATTACGAAGCAGCTTAAACCAAGTTTAAAGTTAACACAATGCTTAAATTTAAAACTAAGCAATTTGTTGTTTACTCTCCGTTTGTTTAAGTACAGTGACCAGCGGCCTGGAGGTATCGGCAGCAGCTAATACCTCTAATTGCTTACGGGTATCCACCGGACAAGCCGCATTTACAACCAAATCACTGGTGGCGTTACTGTAATTAAACTCGGTAGGTGCACTGCGAATAAGTGCAATAATATCTTCCACAGCAAAGCGATTACAGGCTGCATCCAGGCGCGCTAATAAATGCTCCATCTCAGGCCAGCTCAGGCAAACCTCATCTGCCGCCATAATACGGCTATGCTCAGTTTGCCGTACATTGTTGCCAATTAATAATTCTTCATACAGCTTTTCGCCCGGGCGTAAGCCGGTATATTTAATTTCTATATCGCCGTGTGGATGCTCATCATCCCGAACTTCAAGGCCCATTAGGTGGATCATCCTGCGGGCCAGCTCGGCAATACGCACCGGTTCGCCCATATCTAATACAAATACATCACCGCCCTTACCCATGGCTCCGGCTTGCAGCACCAGCTGAGCAGCTTCCGGAATGGTCATAAAGTAGCGGATAATATCTTTATGGGTAACGGTAACGGGGCCGCCTTTACGAATTTGTTCGCGGAACAATGGCACTACTGAGCCGGATGAGCCTAAAACATTACCAAAGCGCACCATACAAAAACGAGTCTTAGTTTGATACTGAGCCAATGCCTGTAGCACCAACTCTGCCAGCCGTTTAGACGCGCCCATTACATTGGTTGGCCGAACGGCTTTATCGGTAGAGATAAGGACAAAGGTTTCCACCCCGGCTTTGATCGCCGCCTCAGCAGCATACCAGGTACCGAACACATTATTACGAACACCCTCAACGACATTATATTCCACTAAGGGTACATGCTTATAGGCAGCGGCATGATAAACCGTGTGTACGCCAAAGGCGCGCATAACGCTTTCAAGCCGGCTTTGCCGCTGCACAGTGCCCATTACCGGCACCAGGTTAATTTCCAGTGCTTCATTGCAAATTAAGGCTTTAAGCTCCTGCTCAATTGCATAAAGGGCATATTCAGACAGTTCAAACAACACCAGCGTTAGCGGTTCGCAGCGAATAATTTGCCGGCATAGCTCAGAGCCAATAGAGCCGCCGGCACCGGTAACCATGACCACCTTACCTTTAATATTGGCATGCAATAGTTTTTTCTTCGGTGCTACGGGGTCACGGCCCAGCAGATCTTCTATTTTTACATCCTGCAGCTCATCAATACGCATACTACCATTAACTAAGTCACTCATACCCGGTATTGATAAGACCGGTAACGGCAAGGCCTCTAGCTTATCCAACACCTCGCGGCGCCGGCCGCGACTGGCTGACGGCATCGCCAATAAAATACGACCTATATTTTTTTGTTTAATTAAGCCAGGAATATTATTAGGGCTGGAAACCGGAATACCGAGAATGGTTGAACGTTGCAGCGTGTTGTCGTCATCAACAAAGGCGACCGGATGATATTGGTCACCATTCATCAAGGCTTGAGCTAACTGACGCCCGGAAGAACCAGCCCCATAGATCAATACTCTGGTTTTGTGGCCGTTATTGCGCTGCTCTAAAAGCATTCGGGCTAATAAACGAACGCCGCCTGAGGTAACTAAAGCGATTAAGGCATAAACAATAACCAGATTAGTGCGCTGCTCGACGTCGAAAAACATAAATAGTGCCGCCAACAAGGCGGCACTACCTAAAATACCAAATAACACAGCGCCTAGCGCATGCTGGCCAACATAACGAATTACCGCCCGATATAAGCCTAGCTTGGTAAAAATAAGCAAGGTAAGCGGCAGCGTAATTACAAAAGCCAGTGTAATATCAGACAGCTGCCTGGCATTCCCATTTTGGGTAAGCACATAAGCCAAATAAATTGAGAGCGATAAAAATACTGTATCTATTGCTACTGAAATCATGCGCTTAGCCGAACGAGGCAGCGCCAGCAACCATGCAAGCATGTTTTAACTCCATTGTGCCGGCTTCAGTAACCGGCACTTAAACAGCAAAAATTGGCTCAAGTATAGCACTAAAACCAGCGTTTATTAACGATAGCCCTGCAGCAACTGCTGTAACCAGGCTTGAAAACCCGGCCCCAGATTTTTATCCCGCAAACCAAACTCAACAAAGGCTTGCATATAGCCAAGCTTATTACCGCAATCATGGCTACGGCCTTTAATATGGTAGGCATTAACTGGTTGTGATTTCATTAATATCGCGATGGCATCGGTAAGCTGAATTTCATCACCGGCGCCTAAAGGGGTATACTCTAAAGCCTGCCAAATATCAGGGGTAAAAACGTAGCGGCCAACTACAGAAAGATTTGATGGCGCTTCTTCAACTTTTGGCTTTTCAACAATGGCCGTCATATTAACCGACTCGCCCGCCTGCAGTTGGTGCCCTTCTACATCGGCAACGCCATAGCTTGACACATTTTGCATCGGTACCGGCTCAACCATTACCTGGCTAATGCCAGTACTGCAAAATAAATTAGCCATATGTGCCAGGTTATCTTTTTTCAGATCACTGTCGTAACTGTCAATTAGCACGTCCGGCAATACCACCGCAAAGGGTGCATCGCCGACTAATGGTTTGGCACAAAGCACCGCATGGCCCAAGCCTTTTGCTTGCCCTTGCCGCACATGCATAATAGTTACGTCTTTCGGGCAGATATTTTGTACTTCATCTAAGAGCTGGCGTTTAACACGTTTTTCCAGCATAGACTCCAGCTCAAAGCTAATATCAAAGTGGTTTTCAATACTATTTTTCGATGAATGTGTAACCAGAACAATTTCTTTTATACCGGCAGCAATACACTCCTGCACAACATACTGAATAAGTGGCTTATCCACTACCGGTAGCATCTCTTTAGGTATTGCTTTAGTTGCCGGTAACATCCGGGTACCGAGGCCGGCCACAGGGATTACTGCTTTACGCACAATATTGGTTTGCATTTATTTCATTTTCCATTTTATTTTTTAGTAGTGTGCTTATCGTCTTGCTAACTACTCAACATTATAATAGCTGCGGTACCAGTCTACAAAACGCTGCATACCCAGTGTAATAGGTGTAGCGGGTTTAAAACCTACCGCAGCCTGTAAATCATCAATATCGGCAAAGGTCGCCGGCACATCACCGGCCTGCATCGGCAAATACTCTTTTATTGCTTTTTTACCGGTGGCCTGCTCGATGGCTTCGATAAAGGTCATCAGTTTTACCGGCTGATTATTGCCAATATTAAAAATTTTATACGGCGCAAAGCTGCTACTGGCATCGCTACCGTCCCAGCCCGGCGCTGGCTTGGGTGGCTGCTGCTGGATACGCACTATACCTTCAACGATATCATCAATATAGGTAAAGTCACGCAACATCTCGCCATGGTTAAATACTTTTATCGGCTCACCGGATAAAATGGCTTTCGTAAATAAAAACGGTGCCATATCTGGCCGACCCCAGGGGCCGTAAACAGTAAAGAACCGCAACCCCGTAGTGGGAATACCATACAAATGGCTATATGAATGGGCCATTAATTCGTTAGCTTTTTTGGTTGCCGCATAGAGTGATACAGGATGGTCGACTCTGTCGTGCGTACTAAATGGCATTTTGCTATTCATGCCATAGACGGAGCTGGATGAAGCATAAACCAGGTGTTCAACCCGGTGCTGGCGGCAGCCCTCCAGAATGGTAAGAGTACCGGTTAGGTTACTATCGGCATAGGCCATAGGATTTTGCAGCGAGTATCTTACGCCCGCCTGAGCGCCAAGGTGAATAACCCGCTGAAAACCTTCTTTAGTAAAAAGATTGGCAATACCGGCACGATCCGCTAAATCAAGCTGTTCAAACCGAAAGCCAGGTTGCGCTAGCAGCTGTGCCAGACGATCACGTTTTAGCTGTACCGGGTAATAGCCGTTAAGATTATCCAGGCCCACCACCTGGTGCCCTTGCTGTAACAAACGCTGACACACATAAAAACCAATAAAGCCTGCGGCGCCGGTAACCAGAAATTTCATACTCGCTCCATCAGCTTGATTTGCGCACGGTTTCACCGCGGCCAATGGCATAATAGATAAAGCCACGCTGGGCTAAGCGGCGTGGATCGTACAAGTTACGGCCATCAAAAATCACAGCCTGGCGTAACTGCGATTTGATTAAATCAAAATCAGGCGCGCGGAACTGTTGCCACTCGGTACAAATAACCAAGGCATCAGCACCTTTTAAGGCCGCTTCTTTGGTCCCCACCAGAGTTAAGTCATCGCGCACGCCATAAATGCGCTGGGTTTCTTCCATCGCTTCAGGATCGTAGGCTTGCACTTTGACCCCGGCTGCCCATAACTGCTCCATTAATACCCGGCTACTGGCTTCACGCATATCATCGGTGTTGGGTTTAAAACTTAAGCCCCAAAGCGCAATGGTTTTGCCTGCCAGCTCAGTATCAAAGTGCTGTTTAATCAGCTCAGGCAGCTTATATTTTTGCTTATTGTTGACCGCCTCAACAGCTTGCAGCACCTTAGGACTATAGCCCATTTGCTCTGACGAACGGATCAGGGCCTGCACATCTTTAGGGAAGCAAGAGCCACCATAGCCACAGCCAGGATAAATAAAGTGGTAACCAATACGGGGATCAGAGCCAATACCTTTGCGCACTGCTTCGATATCGGCACCCAGAAGCTCAGCTAAATTGGCCATTTCATTCATAAATGAAATTTTAGTAGCAAGCATACAGTTAGCCGCATACTTAGTGAGCTCAGCAGAGCGCACATCCATAAAAATCATTTTGTCATGATTGCGGTTAAACGGCTCATACAGCTCCCGCATCAGATCTTTAGGGCGCTCGTCGTAGGTACCAACAATAATGCGATCGGGTCGCATACAGTCATTAACAGCTGCGCCCTCTTTCAAAAACTCGGGGTTTGACACCACATCGAAATCAAGTTGTTGGCCACGCTCTGCCAATACCGAGGCAATAGCGGCCCTGACTTTATCTGCGGTACCAACAGGTACCGTAGATTTATCGATAACCACCTTAGGTGACTGCATATAAGTTGCGATAGTTTTCGCCACCGCCAACACATACTGTAAATCGGCAGAGCCATCTTCATCGGGTGGTGTGCCCACGGCGATAAATTGCACGTCACCATGCAGCACTCCAGCCTGAGCGTCGGTAGTAAAATTGAGATAACCACTGGCAAAGTGCTTTTCTACCAGTGGTGTTAAGCCAGGTTCATAAATCGGGATAATACCTTTTTTCAGGTTTTCTACCCGTTCGGCATTTACGTCGACACAGAGAACCTGATGGCCAACCTCAGCTAATACCGCCGCCTGCACCAGACCAACATAACCAATACCGAATACTGTGACTTTCATAAAGTTCCCTTTAAAACACCATACCTTGCAGAAAAATGAATGACGTGATCTAGTACTTTTAACAACTCTTCTGCCATAACAAAAGCTTTATTAAGTAAGGTACTTTGAATTTCAGGATCGTCGGGGTAGTCGTGTGCAAATTGGTTGCGCATTTCCCTAAGTTTTAGCCACTGTTCAACTGAACTAAGCGCACCAATTTTCTCAAGTCTGTTCAATTTATCAATAAAGGTGTTAAGTTCACCTTCTTCATGAGTCAATTCAAGCACTGCTGGTAACAGCTTAGCGCCCATTACATCCTGCAATTTAGAAAACCGCACAATAAATTGATCAAATATTGCCAGTTCGACCTCGGTCAGTTGCGCCAGACTATCGGCCGTGAAAGGTTTTTTTTCAGCTAAATGCGACATGGACCAGCGTAAACGCTCAGCATGTACTTTGCATACATCAATTATTCCCTGAAAAACAGCCTTATTCATAACGGAACACCCGTCTCTTTAGCAATTCTGTAAATTGGTAATACTGTTCCGGCTTTACGGTTAACCACAAGATCGATCTTTTGATCACCCAAAGCACGGTGAAGATCAACAAGAGCATTGAGCTTAGCCTCAACGATCTCGTCGACAGAACAGATTTCTGGTTCAATGTAGAGATCAATATCACCACCTTTGGCGTTATCATCGACTCTTGAACCAAACAAACGTAACTCAGAGTTCTGACCAAAATGCTTTAACAACACTTGCCTGATAATCTGCTGTTGTGGTTCAGTTAGCCGCATAGCAATACCCCTCAACATTCAACATTCAAAACCCATCATTCCGCAATCACCACTTTATCCGCATAAGCAGCCAAAGCAGTTTGCAGAGCTTTCTTCGCATCGACATCACCATGCACAATCCGCACTTGCTTTGGCCGTTTGCGCATACCTTTTATAAAGCGAGTTAACCCTTGCTGGTCGGCATGGGCAGAATAGCCGCTCAATGTTAACACTTCAGCCTTAATATCAATACGCTGGCCATCAATATTAACATAACCACCTCGCGGGCCATATTGCTGAATCGCGGCGCCAAGCGTACCACGCGCTTGATAACCTACAAACACTACCTGATGCACAGGATCACCCAACATAGCCTTCAGATAATTTACCACTCTTCCGCCCTCACACATACCACTGGCAGCAATAACGATAGCCGGTTTACGGGTACTGCTCAGTAAATTTACCGCAGCCAGATGTTCTGCATGGCTATCAATAGTATACAGCTGGCTAAAATTTAGCGGGTGGCGACCTTCCCGCAAGCGTTTTAGCGCCTCGTCATCCCAGCATGCGGCCAGTTGTTGGTAAGCCACATTAAATTTAGCGGCCAAAGGTGAATCTACAATGACTGTCAGGTCATCCCAGCGTAACTGTTGGTGAATTTTTTTGCCACGTAACCGATGAATTAACGTTTCCAGTTCGTATAGCAGCTCCTGAGTACGGCCAATGCTAAAAGCCGGAAACAACACCGTGCCGTTATCCTGCAACGAATGCAGTAATACTTGCTCTAAGCGCTTAATACGACTGCGCCGGTTTTCATGCAGTTTATCGCCATAAGTACTTTCAATAACAACAACGTCGGCAGCGTAAGGTGGTTTAGGGGCAGGTAACAACGGAGAGTAAGGCGCGCCTAAATCACCAGAAAACACCGTGATAAAGGGCTTTGCATTGAGCAAATGTTTAATTTCAACATAGGCCGAACCAAGAATATGGCCGGCCTTTTGCAGCCGGAAGTGCGCGTTAATACCGTTAAAGGCAGGTAATTCAACCCAGGCGTTAAACTTACAGGGCACAATCTGGCGGGCAATGGCACGCAAAAAGCCGTTAATCAGCTGCTCGTCGCGGGTTACCCCAACTTTAAGTGCATCTTCCAACACCAAAGGTAACAGATGCGCGGAGGCTTCAGAGCAAAAAATAGGGCCGGTAAAACCAGCCGCCAGCAAATAAGGAATTCGTCCTACGTGATCAATATGGACATGAGTAACGATAAGCGCCTGAATATGGTTAAGCGGGAAATTGATAGCAAGGTTGGCTTTGCTACCATTGCCCTGCTCGTCCCCCTGAAATAGGCCACAATCAATTAGCACTGCATAACCAGGAGCTAATTGATATTCATGACAAGAGCCGGTAACACCGTCAACGGCGCCGTGGTGCAATATCACCGGCTGCTCAAAGCTACTCTGCATAAACTCCCTTTTTGCAGCATTAGATTCACAGCATAGAGTTTACTATTTTTTTACTCTATCGCCACTCCCTTTACCGGCTACAGTCATAAAAATATATTTAAAGTAGTCTGCCAATGTCAGGCTTTGCAGCATTTTGGCATCAGTTTGAGCTAGTAGTTCTGGCGTAGACATATCGATTTCATTGACCTGCGCCAAGCCCGTAATACCTGGGCGTGCATTGTAAATACCGAGCTTATCACGTGCAGCTGTTAACTCTTCCTGATTAAAAAGCCCAGGACGGGGGCCAACTAAACTCATATCGCCCCATAGCACATTCCATAACTGTGGTAGCTCGTCCAGCTTCGTTTTGCGCAAGAATCCACCAAAAGGCGTAATAGCGCTGGCACTGGCTAAATGACTGGCAACAGAGGCCGTGTCTTTTCGCATAGTTCTAAACTTAACCAGTGTGAAAGGCTTTTTATAACGTCCAACCCGAACCTGCCGGAATATTGGTGAGCCGGTGTCAAACAGACCTATAATCGTCAGAATAACCAGAACCGGAAAACCAAACACTAACCCACAGAGTGCAAATAAAATGTCCAACAGCCGAATTAACATAGATCCTCTTTTGGTATACAACTTTTAATACCATCCTCGACCGACACTGGTGGACGCCAATTAAGCGTAGTTTTGGTGTCGTTAATATCAACTTGTAAATTACCACAGAGTCTGGCAATTACCGCCTGCTTACCCGTTAGTTTGCCAATAATATTAAACCAACTCATAGGCACTGGGATAAGCCTGGGAGTTTTTCCATAGGCTCGAACCATTAGCTGTAACAGCTCGGTGGTTGACAGGTCACGGTCATCACTCACTAAAAATGTTTGATTGGCCGCTTTGGGATGATCAATACAAACTTTTATCAGGTCGACTAGATTGCTAAGCGCGACCATACTTCGCTGGTTACGAATAGCACCTAAGGGTAGCGGCAAGTTCTTTTTTGCGAAACGTAGCATCGCAGCAAAATTTGCTTTTACTCCCGGACCATATACCAGCGGAGGACGAATTATTAAAAACTCCATTCCGGTGTCCGAACACAATTTTTTTAAAGCTGCTTCGGCTTCTGCTTTAGAGATCCCGTAAGGATCAGTTGCTTTGCTTAAATCACGCGCAGTAAACGGCTGATCCGGGAGCGTAGCTTCACCATTTACTTTAATCGTACTAATAAAAATAAAGCGCTTTACACCGGATGCTGCGGCTTGACGAGCCAGATTAAGAGTTCCGGCAACGTTGACCTCACGGTATGCTGCCAACGGGTCTGCAGCAGTATCATCCATCACATGTACACGCGCAGCTGCATGAATGACGACCGAAACGCCGGCCAGGCAGTCGGAGTAGTCTTCAGTAGTAGTAAGCTCTTTCTGAAAAAACTGTCCTGGCTGTCCCGCTAAGTGACGACGCCCGACGAGTCGTAGCGTGTTTTCAGGTAAAGCCTTTACTAACGCTTGACCAACAAAACCGGTATGGCCGGTAATTAAGATACTCAAGCCGCACCTCTATTTTGAGCTTGTTGTAATATCTGTGAAACAGCTGATTCAACTGAAAAATAGTTTTCCAGCAAAGTCCTCGCCTGCTCACCACATTTTATGCGCTGATCTGGTGATAAAAGCAACACTTTAGCAGCGTCACTGAGAGCCTCATCATCACCATTCTCGAAAACAAACCCTGCACTATGATTATTGATTAAGTCAATCACGTCATTTCCTGCATTAACACTACCTAGAATAGGTAACGACTCAACCATATAGCCCAGGAGCTTGCCAGGAAAGTTATGGGCGGTGTGTTTAGCTGATAATGAAAACAAACCAATATCAATTTGAGTTAACAACTCTCGATATACCTGCTGCGAAACAGAGGGTTTGATAGTGACATTATCAAGTTGCCATTTGGCTTTAAGTTGATGTATTAATTCAACTTCATCTCCTTGCCCGACAAACAGAAAGTGTGCGAGTGGTTCGGTTCTCATCGTTCTGGCAAGACGCATTAAATTTGTCATGTCCTGTGCATGACCAATATTTCCACCATAAAAGAACACTATTTTATCGTTCAGGCCCCAGGCATCACGCCAATTCGTTGCAACAGTCTCACGAATCAATGGTCGGGTATCTGCCCAATTCATTAGAACCTTCACATTTGGATAGCCCGGATGTAAATGATGAAATAATTTCAGATTGGCATCGGACATGACACCAATGCAATCGGATGCCTGATAGTTCAGACGCTCAAAGTAACGGAAATAACGCGCTATCACGGAGCCTTCTTTGATCATGCCCTGATCAATTACCCATTGCGGGAACATGTCGCGCAGAATCAAATAGACGAAAGCGCCATGTGCTTTTAATTTCTTCGCTAAGGGTCCAAAGAAAATAGTGGGCGAATAGTTAATACAGCCATCAAAAGGTTCTGCTTTAACTCTATGAGAGATGGCACGCCAGGCATTAATAGACAACAAAGATTCGTTCAGGGCTCGCTTTACTTTGCCAACGCCACGAGTTCGGCCGGTGCGAAAACGCCATACTTCAACACCATCGTATATTTCCTCAACAAGTAATGTTTTTTGGTCAGGCTCACCCGGTGTAATCACAACTGCTTTATGACCACGATTTTGCAATTCATGTGCTAGTTCATGAAACATTTTAGCGTGTACTAAGGTGCTGGATGGTAGATACGCATCCGGTAACAGCGCAAATCTCATATCAATACTGCTTCCAAACAACTCGCATCACATAATCGCGGTAACTATGGACGATCCGAACGACCTTATCCGAGACATTAGGCATGCTGTAATCATAAACAGGACGCAGCAAACGAGTATCACCACTTGGTTGGCTATCCAAAACCTGTAATGCCTGAAACACGCGGTCAACCTCAAGTCCCACCATCATTACCGAGGCCTCTTCAAAGGCTTCTGGCCGCTCATGCGCTTCGCGAAGATTCAAAGCTGGGAAGTTCATGATGGACGACTCTTCACTAATGGTACCGCTGTCGGATAATACGGCCTTAGCCGACTTTTGCAGCTTGTTGTAGTCGTGAAAACCCAGTGGCTTTAACAACTGCACTAGCGGGTTGAAAACTACACCTTGCTCTTCGATTCGTTTACGGGTACGAGGGTGTGTGGAGACAATAACGGGATAACCGTACTTCTCAGCCAGACCATTCAGCACCGCCGCCAGTTTATGCAGGTTCTTCGGCGAATCAACGTTTTCTTCACGGTGGGCGCTAATGACAAAAAACTCGCGCTCAGTTAACCCCAACCGGTTTAATACATCAGAACCATCAATTTGCGGCATATAATGGTTTAGTACTTCAAACATTGGGCTACCGGTTTTAATCACCCTATCGGCAGGAATACCTTCGGCAAGCAAGTAGTCACGGGCAATACTGCTATAAGTAAGGTTAATATCGGCGGTATGGTCAACGATTCGACGGTTAATTTCTTCCGGCACCCGCATATCAAAACAGCGGTTGCCCGCTTCCATATGGAAAGTTGGGATTTTGCGACGTTTAGCAGGAATCACCGCCATACAGCTATTGGTATCACCCAACACCAACATCGCATCCGGATTGACTTCAGCCAGTACTTTATCTACGGCAATAATCACATTACCAATGGTTTCAGCTCCGGTGCTACCCGCAGCATTCAAAAAGTAATCCGGCTTGCGTACACCCAAATCGTCAAAGAAAACCTGATTAAGTTCAAAATCGTAGTTCTGGCCGGTGTGCACAATAATATGCTCACAATGCTGATCTAATGCTGCCATCACTCTGGACAAACGAATAATTTCCGGGCGAGTACCGACAACGGTCATCACTTTTAACTTGTTCATCAATTACACCTTATATGCGACAGTATCAGGGCGTTCACGGTCAAAGTTTTCATTCGCCCATAGCATTACCACCATTTCATCGTCGCCAATATTTGTAATGTCATGTGACCAACCAGGAACTGTCTCAACAATCTCTGGCATATCGCCGCTGGTAAAAATCTCGATAACTTCGTCAGTAATAATATGGCGGAAGCCAAACCGGGCTTTGCCTTTAATCACCAAAAACTTTTCTGTTTTTACATGGTGGTAGTGACCGCCACGGGTGACGCCGGGATGAGCGGTAAAAAAGGAGAATTGGCCCGAATCGCGGGTTTTAAGCATTTCGACAAAGCAACCACGCTTATCTTCATGCTTGGTTAAACCATAATTAAATTTATCTGGTGGAATGTAACTAATGTAGGTTGCATAAAGAACCCGGATAAAACCCTCGCCTACCGGTTCGGTAATTAAGCTCTCACGGCTATCTCTAAACTTGTAAAGCTGGTCAACGAGATCTCCCAAAGTGACCTGATACACAGGATCAACATTGACATACAACTGCTCTTCAGGCTGCTGGTGCAACACCTTCAGAAACGAGGTAACAACAGCACCAATATGGACCAGTTTTAGCTCAACAGAGCGATCATTAACCTGGATTGGTAAACCACGGCTTATATTGTGGCAAAAGGTAGCCACAGCTGAGTTGTAGTTTGGCTTACACCATTTACCAAACACATTAGGCAAGCGATAAATATACACTTTATTGCCCATTTCCAGGTGCAAATTCAAAAGATGCATCTCTGCCATTAACTTACTTTTGCCATAGGCATTATGGCGCTCGGCCTGAATAGAGGATGTTAAAACAATGGGAATTTTGCGGCCACTCTCTCTGATAGCCTGACAAATTGCCCCCGTTAGGTCGGCATTACCTGTTGCGAATTCATTGTCATCATGCGGACGGTTGATTCCGGCTAAATGAAAAATAAAATCAGCTTGTGACAGTAACCCGGGGAGCGATTCTAAAGGCATATCACGGGTAAATTTAATAACCTCAATACTGGGGTTGCGCTGCAAACTAATGATCAGGTTTTTGCCAATAAAGCCATTGGCACCGGTTACCAAAACTTTCATACTATTAATCCTCTGCCGTTGCAGGTTCACCCCGGGTAATAGCGCGAATAAAGTCTAGCTTAAGCAACAATTGCTTCATTCCTGCTACATCCAAACGCTCGGTATTATGAGAGTTATAATCTTCCAACTCAGTAATCTTTTTATCACCCTGATCAAAGAACTTACCGTAATTTAAATCACGATTATCAGGTGGTACACGGTAATAGTCGCCCATATCTATAGCACAGGCACGCTCTTCCCGGCTTAACAGCGCTTCAAATAGCTTTTCGCCATGACGGGTACCAATGACATTTACCGGGTGCTCTGGCGTTTGCATCAGCTCAAGCAACGCTTGAGTTAATACATCTATCGTTGCAGCTGGTGCTTTTTGTACAAAGATATCGCCGTTATCACCATGTTCAAATGCGTACAACACCAGATCTACAGCGTCTTCCAGCGTCATCATAAAACGCGTCATATTCGGATCAGTGATAGTAATAGGCTTACCAGCGCGTACCAAGTCGACAAACAATGGAATAACAGAGCCGCGCGACGCCATTACGTTACCGTAGCGTGTACCGCAAATGACCGTTTTAGCAGGATCGAGATTACGCGCCTTAGCAACCATAACTTTTTCCATCATGGCTTTAGAAATGCCCATGGCATTGATCGGATAAACTGCTTTATCGGTACTTAAACAAACGACTCGAGAAACGCCATTGACGATAGCCGCTTCCAGAACATTCTCTGTACCCACGACATTAGTTTTAACCGCCTCCATCGGATAAAACTCGCAGCTTGGCACCTGCTTTAATGCGGCGGCATGATAAATAAAATCGACACCGCGCGTTGCATTTAAAATGCTGTTGTAGTCACGGACATCCCCGATGTAAAACTTTAGCTTAGGATGATTATACTTTTTGCGCATATCATCCTGCTTTTTCTCGTCCCGGCTAAAAATACGAATTTCTGCAATATCGGTATCTAAAAAACGCTTAAGTACTGCGTTGCCGAAAGAGCCGGTACCACCGGTAATAAGTAAAATTTTATTGCTAAACATGACACCGTCCATATATCTTTTCACGCTTTTGCGCCTGAGTCGGATAATTAATGAGAACTGCTCTGTATGGGCCCTTGAAAACAAATAAACTACCTGCAGCGACACCAATTAAGCCGTTCTCAGCGACCACATCGCCAAGGTCATCAAGGGAGCCAGCACCGCCCATCACAGTATAGGGAACTCGACAAACAGCCTTAAACATTTTAATTGCATCAAGAGGCATACCTTTCATAGTGCCTTCGTGCTCAATAAAATTAATGACTATCTCGCCAGCGCCATGCTTTTGTATTTCTGCGATAACATCAAGCGGGTTAAGTTTAGTATTGTTTTTACCATTATGGGTCCACACTTCGTAGTGTTTGCTCAGTAGCTTCTTTTTTACATCCAACACTACAACCACACTCTGGCTACCAATTTCAGCAGCAATTTCGGAAATCAATTGAGGATTGTCGATAGCGGCCGAGCTAATTGCTACTTTTTCAACACCCAGTGCCGTAATGCGCTTTGCTTGTTCGGCAGTTTTAATACCGCCGCCATAGCAAAGCGGCATTCTACATTCAGCCGCTAAATAAGCGATACGTTCGTAATTCGGTTCTTGCTTTTGCACTGTCGCGTCAATATCAATAACAACTAACTCATCGGCCTCCTTTTCATTAAAGATCCGCACAGCGTTAATTGGATCACCAACGTACTTTGCATCTTTGAACTTAGTCGTTTTTACTAAACCACCATCCTGAATTAACAAGCATGGGATTAATCTAGGTCTGAGCATTGTTATAACTCCGCAAAATTTTTTAACAACTGCTCACCAAAATGATGGCTTTTCTCTGGATGAAACTGCACTCCAAACACATTCCCCTTACTCACCGCACAGCTAAATGAAATACCATAATCACACTTGGCCATGCAGAACTCATTGCTCTCAGGTTCAAAAAAATAAGAGTGCAAAAAGTAGAAACGAGTGTCGTCCGGGATAAAATGTTTAAATAGCGGCGCAGCTCCAGTTGCAAAAACATCGTTCCAGCCCATATGTGGCATAGGAAGTTGCGTATGCGATAAAGCATTCTTTAGTGACCGCACACGCCCGGGAACCCAACCTAAACCGGGCTCGACACCCTCTTCGCTCGAATAAGCCAACATTTGCATACCAACACAAATTCCAATGATTGGCACCTTTTCCTCGGTAACCCGACGAACTATTGTGTCTTTCATGGATGAAGCATTAAAGAGCTGCATTGCGTGATCGAAATGGCCAACACCCGGTAATATTAGTTTATCAGCTTGTTCAATCTGCTCAGCCGTAGTTGCAACCATAACCGGAATATGTAAACGCTGGTATAGGTTTAAAAACGCTTGTAGGTTACCAATACCATAATCAATAAGCGCAATCATCTGTAATGTCTTCTCTCAATACCAAGCATATTAATTAATTTGGCGCCCAACTGGATTAGCCATAGCTTATTCTTATAATCCCGATAGCTTTTATTGGGCTGCTCAAAAATTTGTTGTAATTCTTCAGCGCTTAATCCTAGCTTATTAGCTACATATTTAAATTCATTTTTCATGAATTCGTCTGATAGCTCGGGTTTAGCAATACGCTCCAACGCTTCTTCGCGAGTCATTTGCCCTGTCATAATAAGGCTTGAAAAGTGAGCACGTCGTTTTTCATAACCAAACTTACGAGGCATCCAGTAGTCCTCATAAAAACGAGTAAAACGAGACTCGTGATGCTTATGCTGGAAAGGCTGCCATCCGTATTTTTGCTGCAAAAGTTGTTCAGCTTCTTTCTTGATGTAAGGCACTAAATTTAATGGTTTAAAAACCTTCATACCAAGAACGCGATGATGGAATACCTTATAGACCAAAACGTCGATAATCGGGAAAGACTTTAACTTACGTTTTCCAAATTTTTTATGAATATCAGTAATTAACGTTTTATCAATGCCAGGATAAGCCCCCCACTCATTGGGTTCCCGACAGCATTCAGTTGAAAAATTACCGCCCGTTAGAACGTACTTAATTTTATTCTTGCGAGCAAACTGATACAAACCAGAAAAAAAGGCGCAATCTTGTGGAATATCCTGATCCGGAATACCTGATTTTAAAAACGCCACCTGAAGGTCTTTCATCTCTTCCCAGTTTATAACTTCTGTGTAAAGATCCAGACCTAAGCCGTCTACCAACTTTTCAATATTACCAACCGCCTGATCAGTGTTCCAACCGGCATCTACGTGAAAAAGTAAAGGCCGCAAACCCATAACCTCTTTTGCTACGTAAGCGGTGTACGAACTATCCAAGCCGCCACTCAAACCGATAATGCAATCGAAGTCCTTGCCTCTACCTTCTTGTTTAATTCGCTCTGCCGCTTTCATCAACTCCACGTAACCGCGCTGACCAGTGTGCCAATTAGGTTCAATATTCAGCTTAAAGTTAACGCAATGATCACATTCACCTTCGCTATTAAAAATAATTTTTGAGTCGGATCTATCCATGATGCAACTAGAACAAATAGAATTCATAAAGTAAACCTTCTATTGGAATTATTTCGACCTGATAAAATACAAAATAATGATCTCATAAAAACAAATCTAGAAATAAACTTCTCTTTGAAAGAGCGTGAGACGACACTAACATTACTACCATGTATACGACGAGAAAGCGTTATATCTTTTAAGTGAATACAATCCGATTTTACGTTTGCTGCCATAGCTATCCAAAGATCATGAGACTCAACAAAATGAGGGAATGGCGTCACTGACCGAGCAAAATCTTTTGTAAAGCACATGGCACAGCCATAATATGAGATTCTTCCAGTAAAGATATTTAATATATTCCTTAAATTAAATAAGAACCCCTCTCCGGGACTGAGGCTGAAATCATTAACACTTTTAATAAGATTGCCACTACTATCAATCAAGTTAAAGTTAGAACTTAAAAAACTCTTTCCTTGCGAACAAAGAGAGTTTTTCATAACTTCTACACGCCCAGGAACCCAAACATCATCTTGATCTGATAGAAAAATAATATCCCCTGTGGCTTTATTGATAGCTATGTCAAAGGTTTGATTAACTCCAAGGTTAAACTCGTTCTTAAAAACTCTAATTCTATTATCACCTTCAGAAAATCTTGTTACTATATCGAACGTTCTATCTACAGAGCAGTCATCGATAATGATAAGCTCATCAGTCGCCTTTAACTGTGAGATGATTGAAATTAATTGCTCAGTGATATATCGTTCACCATTATAAGTTGCCATACAAACGGAAACTCTAGATTCCTTATTCATCATTACCCCGAACTAAGTTATCTTATACTAAGAATTAATGACATTTTCATAGAGTCTGGCGTAAGAAGCAACAGCAACTGATATGTCGCGCTCCCTATTAACGACATCAATTACCCTAACTTTCTCAGACTCATCTGTTTGAGTGATAGAACTCGCGATTTTCTTGAACGTAAACTCTGACAAATCATCTAAAACCAAACCTAAGTCATTTTTAATAACGAAATCTTCAGAATCACCAATGCCACGAGTAGAAATAATTTTAACCCCGGATAAAAGATAGTCATTAATTTTAATTGGAGATGCTACTCTATTAATCAAATGTGGCTCCCTAAAAATAACCCCATAGTCACAACGACCTATAACATATCTCAATTCACTAGGCTCAAGACTATAGAAAAAACATTTTTCTGAAGGAAGGGATTGAAATACCTTTAGCTTCATAGCCTCAATAGATTTAGAGCAAAAGACAAAGATTGCGTTTTCATTCTCCTTTTCAATATAAGAAAAAAAACGAATAATATCATCAAAACACTGCCACCCCTCTAAAGATCCTGAATAACAAAGTTTAATATACTTCTTATTTAAGAAATTTATCGGATAATCGCCAAATTTTGTAGAATCCTCACTAAAAGAAACAACAGGACCTGACAGAGAGAATGTCGGTATAATAGCTGTATTAGCTCTGTCTACCTTATAATTATCGATAACATAATCTGAAAAATACTTAGAAACAAAAACGTTAAAATCAGCAATTTTGAAAAAGTATTTTTCTAAAAACTTGAACAACCAACCTTTCAAGCTAAATCTGTTATAATAAAGTATCTCATCCCCAAATAACCCTCTTGGGTCAAAAACAACCTTGTAACGGTAAAACGGTTTCAAAATAGAAACGACAAGCATTGGCAAGTAACTTCTAACATGAATAATATTAAATTTATTTGATTCCTTTATTAAAAATAGCAAGAGTTTTAACTGGTTTACTACGTGATTACTATAGCTAATCGGTTTAATTTCAACCTTATCAAAACTTTTTTTCGAAGAGCATATTAAATCAGCATCTAAATTCTTTTCAAAAGTAATCAAAGTAAACTCAAAACTAGAGGGATCTGATTTAAATAATTCCGTAAGTAATGAAATGACTTGAGATTTTATGATAGGATCGCCAACTATACTTTCCATAGTAACATAGCAAACCTTAAATCTCACATCATTTTCACGCGTTGCTTTTTTTAGATTGTTGCTCATAGCTTGTAATTCTCGAGGAAATAAAAATCGACATTCCTAAAAAAAGAAATAGTTTTTCGTTCATTAAAATATCGCCGGAAAAGAGGGAGTTCAGAAAGTGAAAAATAAGTAATAAAGAAATTTTACTTTTCACGGAAAACGCTTTTAATAATAGCACGACAAAAGAAGCAAGCACTAAAAATCCATTCTCATATAAAATTTCTAGAATAAGGTTATGAGGGTAATACCTTACCTCTGAGTATCCCAGTAGTTTAAAGCTTTGGCCAACCCCCTCACCAAGAAAAAATATTTTAAAATCAGAGAATGACGCCAAAATTGTTTTAGCCCAGACAACATTTCTACTTTCATCTACAAAATGCTGACTTGCACCTTCAGGAACAACTCTAAAAAAACGTTGAACTATAAAATCAGAAAAATTATCTGGAAGGTAATTCCAAGCTATAAAATAGGTAAACCCTGCAGTTAAAAATGACAAAAAAATAAATAATATTTTAGCCCTAAACTTAAGAGATATGAAAACAGTAACCAAAAATGATAGTATAGGACCTTTGGATCCAGACACAACAACAACAACAAAGGTAAGAAAAGATGATGTTATTGAGAATAACAAATTACGCTTGTATATAAAAAAGTATATTATCAGAAACTCTAAAACTTCTCTAGAAATCCATATGGGATTTGCTTCTCCGATCTCAAGTCGGTTATTAACGGATAAAATTGGGTTGTTAAGAAAATTGAAAATAGCATAAGCGTAATAATTAAAACACACTAAACCAAGAGAAATGAAGTAACCTTTAAGAAACCGCTCAAAACTAGGATTACCGTAATTTTGAGCAACAAGTGCACCAAGGACAAATAGTGATACACACTTTATTAAAAAAAAAGTAAATTTATAAAAGACAAAGTCGTGTATAGGACCACTAAACACACTTAACGAATATAGAGCTATAAAAATCAAAAATATCAGTGCTTCCAGCCTAGTAATTAACCATCGCTTATTCAAGAAAGCGCTAACGAGAACAAGAGAAAGCGAAATGATATAAAATATGCTTAAACCAGAAAAATCAAAACTATACACAAGGAAAAGTGATGGGAGATTCAGCAAAAAGCCAGAGAGCATTAAAAATAGATTGTCATTCAATCTCATTATTGCCTCTTATCATTTTTTTAAGCCTGGAGATGAGTTTGAAAATTGTCGAAACACCTAGCTTGTAATTTAATTGTGTAATATTATCATTCTCAAAGGAAATTAAGTTGATCAACTTTCCTGTAACATAGGAGAGTTCATGGTTCGCTTTATAATATAGATAACTTTTTCTACCAATTTCATCTCGAAACTGTTGACATGAAACCAGTATTTCAATAAATGTTAGATCATCGGGTGATGGCTGGTAATTACTTTCGATAACACGCCCTAAAGTAAAATCTTTAGTATTATATAGCCAACGATAATGATAATTCGCGGGAACTGAAGTATAAAACACGTCCAGTAGTACAGTAGGTATTCCTAACTTTGCACCTTCTAGAGCTGACGTCCCCATTGCAAAAAGTATAGACACATGGTTTACAAGAAAACTAGATATTTCTGATTCTGCAATACTTCCGAAAAACTTTATTTTATTCGAGCTTATAAATAAGCCCTTCACTAAATCTAAATCCCTACCAGCCCCAATTACGCAAAACTCTTTATCGCTACTAGAGCTTAAAAAATCATTTAGGACTCTTATCAATATTTCAGTCTTGAAATCTTCAATGCGTCCCAGCCAACAAAGACTCTGTCCAGAACAAGCAATTTCAGTAGTGACAGGCTCTGATACTGGAATTGGTAAGTACTCCGGACGGCCCTTAAATTCAAATATCTGAGAATTAACTCTATGACACTCTCCGTCCATGAAAACAACTTCTTTTTTTTGTATAAGCTCTTCAAGATAACATCTTAAAATCTTAAGATCGGAGTTGTAAAAAAAACTTAGGACAAATCTTATTACTTTAATGTTAGTCTTTGAGAAAAATTTAAAGAATGGAAAATTCACAATTAAATTATAGGGATGAACAAACCAGTATATGACCTTTAGAGAGTTAAAGTTTGAGACATATTTATGAAGCAACCCTATGTTTTGAGCTACAGTTATTATTATAGCGTTACTGTCTAGTTGTAAAGGCTGATTGGCATTGTAATTAATGAAAGTTACCTTAGAATCGTTTACTAAAGACTTATAAACTCCTTCCTTATAGTCGACAATACAGACATCATAACCTGAATCAATTAGTTTCAAAGATAGCCTAGAAAATAGAGTTTGGACTCCGCCCAGTTTCAAGCTAGGATAAATAAAATATATCTTCTTACTAGATTGCCCTATCATTAACAAACCCCAAAACCTGACGCATGGTAAAAACAGCTTTATTACAGAACATCAGGTCGTTAGTATGTGTTAGCATATGAATAACCATAAAATCTAAAATACCCAGAAATAATACTATAAGCACTATATTATTTTTCTATACCTTAGCGCACCTAGGACAAACAATAAGTATGCTAGATAGTTTACCGCGTGAGCAACGCTCGCTGCTTGAATACCAAAATATTTCGTTAAAAAGAGCGTTAATACGAAGAAAGATAGTGCGAAAAACACTTCAGAAAATATAAAAAGCCCGAGTAGCGCCTTTGCTGTAAAAATGTATGCTGCTATCCAGCTTGCAATTTTTAGAAAATCGCCAACTAGCTGCCATCCAAAAAGAGTTTCCATATTCTGGAACTCAGAAGAGAATAGAAATTCTATTATAAACTCTCGAAAATAAAATATCATCAAACAGGAAGTTAGAACGAAAGGCATTATTATCTTGTAGCCGTGAAATATTTCACGTCTTATTTCTTCTGTTTTTTCTAGTTCAGATAGTCTCGGAAGAAGGTATACACTAAGCGTTGTTGTCACTAACATCAAATATGCAGTACTCAATCTCCACATCGCCTCCCAATTACCCGCGGCTTCTAATCCCAGAGTTTGGCTTAAGTGCTCTCGAACCAAAATGTGACTTACCGGGACGCAAGCCGCAGTTGTCAGTGCCATCGTAGAGTACTTAAGTAATTTCCTAACAGAATCGCTATCAATTTGACCAAACAAGTCCATAAAATTAAACCAGTCTGTTTTCGTGCAAAGATAAACTGTTACTACAAAAGACAACGACTGATATACTGCTAGCGAAATTAGCGCGCCGATCAGGCCATAGAGAATAGTTAGTATCACGGTGACGACGAGAGAAAATAAACTACCAAAAATACTTGCTAGCACATATAACTGTATCTCCTTCTTCCCATTTAGAATAGCCAGCAATAAATTATTCAACAATAGGAATACTAATGATATTCCAAGCCAAAAGAAAACATCTTTGTAAATAGCACTTTCGAATAATAATAACGACAAGAATTCACTACTTGAAATAATTATCAATCCGAAGAATATGGAGCAACATACCGCAACTGTACTTGCGGTGCGCCAAACCTTTCTTTGCTTCTTTTCGTCGTAATAGTATTCAGCAGTATATTTTGTAACCCCAGTATTAAACGCTCCACTTGAAAACGTCATTATAATTTGTACGACGTTCTGGAACTGTCCTATCGCAGCATAACCGGCAGGGCCAACATAAACTGCAAGTACTTTATTTATCCCCAAAAGGGTTATCATTTTAATAGCTACAGAAATACCACTTAACAAACTAGTTTTTATAAGATTCACATCTAACCTTTAAAACTGTTACAAGCAGAAATCACTTTATTTATCTGTTCATCATTCATTGTAGAACTTATTGGCAAACTAATAACCTCGCTATGTATATCTTCAGTTAAAGGTAGAGAAAAATGACTGAACTCATTATAAGCCTGTTGACGGTGAGGTGGAATTGGATAATGAATTACAGTTTGAATACCTGCTTCATTTAAGTGCTCTTGAAAAGCAGCTCTATTACGACTGCGAACTACAAACAAGTGAAACACGTGTTTATCCAAATCACTCAATGTCGTGCTGCTTGAAATTGGCAACATTAGAGAGTCATTTTTAATACCGTTAGCATAAGCGATAGCAATCTCTCGCCTGCGGTGTGTTTCATTATTTAAATAGTTAAGTTTTACTCTAAGGAAAGCAGCCTGCAACTCATCGAGTCGACTATTAACACCTTGATATGAATTTTCGTATTTTTTATGGCTCCCATAATTAGCTATTGCGCGCACAGTTTGAGCTAACTCATCGTCGTTCGTAGTAATAGCACCAGCATCACCTAAGGCGCCTAAGTTTTTACCTGGATAAAAACTAAAACCTGCTGCATGCCCCCAACTTCCGGCTACTTTGCCTTCAATTTTAGCACCATGTGATTGTGCGCAGTCTTCCAATACAAGCAAGTTATGCTCATTAGCTATCGCCATTATTTCATGCATTGGTGAGATCAAACCATATAAATGCACAGGTAAGATCGCTTTGGTTTTTCCCGTTATAGCAGATAGAACTGAAGCAGCATTGAGATTATAGGTTTTAGGATCCGGCTCAACTAGAACTGGTACAAGATTATTTTCCGTAATCGCTAATATAGAGGCAATGTAAGTATTCGCCTGGACGATAACTTCATCACCATCATTTAACTTACCAAGCTCCTTCCAAGCGCGGAGTACCAAAACAAGTGCATCTAACCCGTTCGCTACACCGATGCAGTGTTTAGTGCCGCAGTATTCTGAATACTCTGTTTCAAAAGCTTTTAGCTCAGAGCCCATGATATACCAGCCAGAGTCGATTACCCGAGCTGCTGCGTCAACTAACTCTTCACGATATTGAGCATTAATATTTTTCAAATCTAAAAATGGAATCATGATAAAAACCTAATAACTTTAGCTGGGTTGCCAATAACAACCGCTTTTGGTGGTACATCTTTTGTGACTACAGCGCCTGCGCCAACCATCGCATATTCACCCACAGTTACTCCAGGCAGTATTGTGGCATTGGCACCTATGCTTGCGTGGTCTTTTATGATTATACCGGTAAAGCTGGCAGGATACTGCTTGGACCGCGGTAGAGGGTCGTTCGTAAAAGTCGCATTTGGCCCGATAAATACATTGTTGCCTATTCTTGTGCCGTCCCATATTTGAACACCCGACTTCAGCGTAACGTTGTCACCTATAACAACGTCCCCCTCTATTAGGCACTGGGCACAAATATTACTATTACTGCCTATTGTTGCGCCTTTCAAAACCACCACAAACTGCCATATGGTTGTGCCTTCCCCAATACTACATTCAGCTACATCAGCTAGAGGATGAATGCGCATTACGTTACTACCTGTTTTATAAACTGTTCATAATCTCTAATGTAATCAGCGTCTTCATAATGCTCGCTTGCTAGAACTAACAATACGCAGTCATCTGAAAAATCATGCATTACACCCCAAACGTATTCGCTTTGTAGAAGTCCTTTGTTTTGACTATCTAGATTGTAAGTTACCTTCTCAACCCCGTTATCAAGCGTTACTTTGCAGGAACCAGAAACAGAAATTAAATATTGTTTCGTTTTGTAATGCGCATGGTTTCCTCTTGGAATGCCTTGCTTAGTTCCATAAATATAAAAAATTCTCTTTATTTCAAAAGGCACGTCTATGTTAGACTCTATGGCAACTAACTGGCCGCGATCATCTCCGCGTACCGGGTGACTTTTAAGTAACTGATCAATACTCATCAATTAATACTCAAATTGAGGAGCCGAAGCATCCTTCTCATTTACGATTAAGTTTTTCATTTCCGGCCAACTAATGTTTAGAAGACTTGATTTCCAATGTAGCGCTCGTTCAGAGGATTTATCATAGTATCCTGTTGTTTTGTATGCGAAAACAGTATCGTCTTCCAATGTAAGAAAACCATGGGCAAAGCCCTCTGGTATCCACAGCATTCGCTTATTATCAGCTGTCAGTTCTACGGCAACATGCCGCCCATAAGTTGGTGAATTTGGCCTGATGTCTACAGCAACATCAAAAACACCGCCAGAAATAACTCGTACTAACTTTCCTTGCTCATAAGGCCGGATCTGATAATGCAGACCTCTCAATACTCCCTTGTAAGAGATAGACTGATTATCTTGTACAAAAACTCGCTTTGCTACTTTTTCATCGAATACCCGCTGGTTCCAGGTTTCCATGAAAAATCCACGTTCATCACCAAACACAGCGGGCTCGATAATTTTTACATCTGGAATGACTGTATCTATAACTTTCATAGAATTCACTTGTACAACGTTAGGTTATTTAAGGCTGCTTGCCAATTGGACGGCGTAACAGAGAACCTTTGCTCAATTTTGCTGCAGTTAAGTATAGAAAATGCAGGGCGCTTAGCAGGCGTTGGGTATTGGGCTGTTGTTATCGCATTTACCTTCGGCGGATTGGCGATAAGCTGCTGATCAAACGCATTCTGAAAAATACCGCAGGCAAACTGATGCCAGCTCACATAAGGGGCGCCACTGTAGTGGTATAGGCCAAAACGGTTATCGCCTGTATGATTAAGCTGGGCCAGTATACTGATAATCGCCTCAGCAATATCACCTGCGTAAGTCGGGCCGCCTATTTGGTCGGCCACCACGCCTAATTCAGACCGGCTTTGCGCCAGGCGCAGCATGGTTTTGACAAAATTATTACCATGCTCTGCAAATACCCAGGACGTACGCAGAATAATGTGCTTGGCACAGTATTTTGCAATAGCTTGTTCGCCCCACAGTTTGGTTAACCCATACATACTTTGCGGGTTAGTAGCATCGCTTTCTACGTAAGGATTGTCGCTGCAGCCATCGAACACGTAATCGGTAGACACATGTATTAATACGGCATCAAGTTTAGCAGCGACTTTCGCCAGGTTTTGTGGGCCTGTCGCGTTAATCGCTTTGGCGAGTTCTGGCTCTTGCTCAGCTTTATCTACCGCCGTGTAAGCAGCGGCATTGATTATTACATCAGGGGCAAAAGCTAACAGTGTTTGTTCTACCTGTGCATTATTGGCAATATCAAGCGCGGCCCTGTCTAACGCCAACAAGGTAACCTTATCAGCGAGCTTTTTAGCTAACTGATAGCCCAACTGGCCATTAGCGCCTGTTAGCGCTACTTTTAGCTGTGGCGTTAACTGCATGATACTAACCGGGTTAAATACTGGCCGTACTCATTTTTCAGCATCGGTTTGGCTAACTGCAGCACCTGCTCAGTGGTTAACCAACCATTACGCCAGGCAATTTCCTCCAAACAGGCTATTTTAAGGCCTTGTACATGCTCTATTGTTTGTACAAAAGACGAGGCCTCATGCAGACTTTCGTGGGTGCCGGTATCTAACCAGGCAAAACCACGCCCCAAAATTTCGACATTAAGCTTGCCGGCCTCTAAGTACATTTGGTTAAGGGTGGTTATTTCCAACTCGCCACGGGCAGAGGGTTTAACCTGCTTGGCCAGCTCTACTACGTCGTTGTCGTAGAAATACAAACCTGTAACCGCATAGTTCGACTTAGGCTTCACCGGCTTTTCTTCGATAGACACGGCTTTCATGTCTTTATCAAACTCCACCACGCCAAAGCGTTCTGGATCTTTTACCATATAACCAAATACTGTTGCACCAATATCACGTGCCGCCGCATTTTTTAGGGTTTTTGAAAATGACTGACCATAATAAATGTTATCGCCCAGCACCAAACAAGCATTATCGTTACCAATAAATTCCTCGCCAATTAAAAATGCCTGCGCCAGGCCGTCTGGGCTGGGTTGCACCGCATAACTAAAATTAACGCCAAAAGCACTACCGTCACCCAATAAACGCTTAAAGCCATCTATATCGTCTGGGGTGGAGATAATTAAAATGTCGCGAATACCCGCAAGCATTAATGTTGAGATCGGGTAATACACCATGGGTTTGTCGTAAATAGGCAGCAGTTGCTTAGACACACCGCGGGTAATGGGGTAAAGCCGTGTACCCGATCCGCCTGCCAACACAATACCTTTATATGCCATGCTTAAGCTCCCTGCCCTAAACGTTCCAATTTGTAGCTGCCATCCAGTACCGCTTGCCACCAGTCTTTGTTAGCTAAATACCATTGCACTGTTTTGCGTAAGCCGGTTTCAAAGGTTTCTTCTGGCTTCCAGCCTAATTCACGCTCTATTTTGCTGGCGTCAATAGCGTAACGCAGGTCGTGGCCTGGCCGGTCCTGTACGTAAGTGATTAAACTCTCGTAGTTTGGAATATTCAGTGTTGAATTCGCAATAGGTGCTAGCTCTTCCAAAATAGCGCAAAGCGTTTTTACCACATCGATATTTTGCTTTTCGTTATGGCCACCGATATTGTAGGTTTCGCCCACTACACCCTCTGTGACTACTTTATATAAGGCGCGAGCGTGATCTTCTACATACAGCCAGTCGCGGATCTGGTTGCCTTTGCCGTATACCGGCAATGGCTTACCCGCCAGGGCATTTAAGATCATCAGCGGTATTAATTTTTCTGGGAAATGATAAGGGCCATAGTTGTTAGAGCAGTTAGTAACAATAACCGGTAAACCATAAGTGCGCTGCCAAGCGCGAACTAAATGGTCCGAACTGGCCTTACTGGCCGAATATGGGCTACTTGGTGCATAAGGCGTCGTTTCAGTAAACAAATCATCAGTGCCGTGCAAGTCACCATACACTTCGTCAGTAGAGATATGGTGAAAGCGAAATGCCTGCTTACGCGTTTCCGGTAAAGCTTTCCAGTAATTACGCGCAGCTTCCAGCAAGGTGTAAGTGCCAATGATATTAGTCTCAATAAAGGCCGCCGGGCCATCGATTGAACGGTCTACGTGGCTTTCAGCCGCTAAATGCATAACCGCATCTGGCTGGTGTTTAGCGAACAACGCAGCCATTGCTTCAGCATTGCAGATATCGGCTTGTTCAAACACATAGCGACTATCTTGCGCTACGTTAGCAACCGAGTTTAAATTACCGGCATAGGTAAGTTTATCGACATTGACAACCGAGTTATTGGTGTTCTTGATAATATGGCGCACAACTGCCGAACCAATAAAACCCGCACCGCCTGTGACTAACAATTTCATTACCAGATCCCTTTACTATCAACGACCAAACCACTGGTTGGTCTGGTGGACTTAAACATTTTATGATCTACCAGTAAAACGTGAATATCAGCCTGCGCAAAAGCTTGTTCAGTGCTGGATAACGTTTGCCCTGGAAGCTTCTGTGGTAGTTGTGTGATATTTGGTTCAACGAGCAGCACACTGCCGCTGTGAAACGCAATAAGTTGTTGTGCAATGGCCATCGCCGGGCTTTCGCGTAAGTCATCAATATCGGGTTTAAAAGCTAAACCATAACAAGCAATGGTGATGTCTTTAGCTGTTTTCGCTGGGTTAGCTTGCAAGAAGTCAGCAATTGCCAACTTTACTTTATTAATAACCCACTCAGGCTTGCTGTCGTTCACTTCACGTGCCTTGCGAATTAACCGCGCTTGCTCTGGCGTTTTACTGACGATAAACCAGGGATCTACCGCGATACAATGACCGCCAACTCCCGGGCCGGGCTGCAGAATGTTCACCCGAGGATGCCGGTTAGCCAGCTTGATCAGCTCCCAGACATTAATGTCCAGCTTGTCGCATATCATCGACAGTTCGTTGGCAAAGGCAATATTCACATCACGGAAGCTGTTTTCAGTAAGTTTGGCCATTTCAGCTGTGCGGGCATTGGTAACTACACATTCACCCTGTACAAAGGTTTTGTAGAGCGCTACGGCGCAGTCAGAGCATTTTGGCGTCATACCGCCTATTACACGATCATTTTCAATGAGCTCGCGCATTACATGGCCTGGCAATACCCGCTCAGGGCAATGAGCAACCCGGATATCGGAGTCTTCGCCGTGGGTTTGCGGAAAGGTTAAATCTGGCCGGGCCTCGGCAAGCCAAGCAGCCATTTGCTCTGTTGCACCCACCGGTGATGTCGACTCCAAAATAACCAGATTGCCTTTTTGCAGTGCAGTCGCGATGGCTTTGCTGGCCGCTTCTATATAGCTTAAATCCGGCTCGTGGTTATCACCTTTAAACGGGGTAGGCACTGCTACAATAAAGGCATCTGCCGGCTCTGGTGCGGTTGTCGCTTTCAGGTAACCCTCGGTTACCGCAGCATGTACCACAATATCCAGATCGGGTTCTACAATATGAATTTTGCCCTGATTAATTGTGTCGACAGCCTTTTGGTTTACATCAACCCCTATTACCTTAATTTTACGTGACGCGAAGACAGCGGCTGTAGGCAAGCCAATATAGCCTAAACCAATAACGGATAAAGACGTGAATTTCATTAACTAATTACCTTGAAAAAGTGTATCAAGAATACGTTGGCAGGCTTTGCCATCACCATAGGGGTTATGCGCACGGCTCATATTTTCGTAAGCCTCGCCGTTGGTAAGCAGGCTAGTCACTTCAGAGACGATTTTTCCCACGTCGGTGCCTACTAGTTTGACTGTGCCGGCAGCAACAGCCTCTGGTCGCTCCGTAGTATCACGCATAACGAGCACCGGTTTACCAAGTGATGGCGCTTCCTCCTGAATACCACCTGAATCCGTGAGAATAATGTGCGAGCGCATCATTAAATAAACAAAAGGCAGGTAGTCTTGCGGCTCAATCAAAAATACGTTGTTTAGCCCCGCCAATAGCCGGTTAACAGGCTGCTGTACATTAGGGTTTAAATGCACCGGATAGACAATTTGTATGTCTGGGAATGACTGTGCGAGCTGCTTTAACGCCTCACAAATACGTTCAAAACCACCACCAAAACTCTCGCGTCGATGCCCGGTAACCAGTAACATTTTTTTATTTCTGTCTAAAAACGGATAACGAGCAGATAACTCTGACGCCAACCGTGCATTTTGCTCAATTTTTTTTGTTACCAACATTAGCGCATCAATCACTGTATTGCCGGTCACGAAAATGCTTTCTGGTGTGACGTTTTCACGTAGCAGGTTTTGCTGCGACGTTGCAGTTGGCGCAAAGTGGTAACTGGCTAATGCACTGGTCAGTTTGCGGTTACCTTCTTCCGGCCAGGGGCTATAGATATTACCGGTTCGTAAGCCCGCTTCAACATGGCCTACTTTAATTTGCTGATAGTAAGCTGCTAAAGAGGCGGATAAGGTTGTGGCCGTATCGCCATGTACCAATACTATGTCTGGCTTAAATTCTGTTAATACAGGCTGTAAGCCCTTGAGAATGGCCGAGGTGACATCGGTAAGCGCTTGACCTGGCTGCATGATGTTTAAATCATAATCTGGTGTTATGTCAAACAACGCCAGTACCTGATCCAACATTTGTCGGTGCTGCGCGGTTACGCAGACTTTTGCATCAAAACGTTTATCAGCCGACAACGCGTGCACTAAGGGTGCTAATTTGATGGCTTCTGGTCGGGTTCCAAAGACCGTTAATACTTTCATCTAGTTACTTTTTATCCGAGAAATAGCGAACCAATACAAACATCATGCTCAGCAACGAACCAAGCATAAACGCTAAAATAACAATCAATGCCCGCTTAGGCTTAGTTTTTTTCTCTGCCACAACAGCTGGATCAACCGTTTTAAATACATATTCATCCCGCACATTCGCAAGCATTAACGTTTTTGTCTGTTCCTCAATTAAAGAGAACAACATGGTTCGAACGTCTGCCAAATTAGTTTGCGCAATTTGTTGATTAAGATATGCAATGCTTCTCTCAGCCTCGACCAGCTCGCGAGTACGCATCTCTTCATTAATTGCTTTTACTAAGCTATCCGCCCAGCTTTTGGCTAAGAGTGGCGAGTAATGCTCAATGCTCAGTTTTACCATGCCAGAGGTTTTATCCTGACTTACTGAAAATAGCTTCTTGAACTCTTCGATAGTTTCCAGTGTACTTGGTTTGGGTTGGAACGGAACATTAACTTTACGAACCCATTGCTGAGTTTGCTCGTTGTATATTTTGGGGTTCAATAATAGTTTGTTTTCTGAACGACTCCAGCCCTCAGCAGCCATAATGGGTAGATATAAATCGTTTTGCTCGATAAAACGGCCAATAAAATCCCGCGATTTTAGAATTTCCAGTGCCAAGCCAGTTTTATCGCCACCGCCCATACCACCCAGATTTACCCCTGCAAGCGCGGCTAAGCCGCCCAACTGACCGGGGATTTTAAGGCCTGAATCTTCTGATACCGGCGCCAGTGTCACTTCGCTTTTATAAATATCGGGTAAGCTTAAGGCATAGAACACCGAAGCTACGCTAAATAGAAAAGTGGTGACAATAATTAGCCACTTACCTTGCCATAGCGCAGTAAAGAGCTCACGCAAGTCGATTTCGTCGTCTGCAACCTGCGACACGGGTTGTTGAACTTGGTCAGACATAAGGTTCCTTGTTAGCATTTTAGGCATTCGGTTCGCGTAGCATACCGAATGCCACTGTTAAGCCTGGTTTTTTAGAATGAATTCAGCGCTGCCAAAGCAACGGCTGTTTGATAGAAAATTTGGGTGACTTGCGCCCACATACTCAGGCCATCTTTATATTCGGTATCCAGCGGCATAATAACGGTATCGCCTGGGCGTAACTCGTCATTAGCTGCACTAAACCAGCGGTTTTGGCTTGGGATCATTACTGAGCCGTCGGCGCGGATCACAAATACCCGTTTTTCGTCGGCGCGCTTACGGGCTCCGCCCGCCAATGCCAAGTAGTCACGCACACTTAAACCTGCGCGGTAACGATGTGAGCCGGGATGTTGTACTTCGCCCATTACCGTTACCGAGGTTTGGGTACGCGGAATGGTCAGGCTGTCCTGGTGCTCCACTTCGATATCAAAGTCGGCACGCCCCAGCATAATCTGCTCCAAATCAATTACCATGCGGCCTACCGGCTCTAAGGTTTGCAGCTCTTCCAGCATTTGTAATGGTGCCGGCGCAGTCATTGGCTGGCCAGAGGTTAAAATACGGCTGGTCACATCCGACTTTAATTGTGATAACAGTTTTTCGGCCTGCTCGGCTTCACGCAGTTTAATCGCCTCGCGGGTAAAAACTGCACCGTATGGATAAGCATCACGGGTAAAGCCGCCGGCACGTTTAATTACATCGGATAGCTTTTCGCCCTTTAATACCTGATAGGTACCTGGGAAGCGTACTTCACCTTTAATATTAACTAAGCGTACCTGCGACCAGTCTGGCGTTGAGAACACATTAATGCGGTCACGGCTGGTAAGTTGCAGATCCTGCTGCTGACCACTTAGGATGGCACCCAGGTCGATATTAATATTTTGCTGTTCAACACCGTTACGTTCAACCTGCTGCGCCAGGAAGCGGCTAAGTTCAGCCCGTGGTAAATAGGCAGAGGCATTTAAGCCACCGGCGGCCTGCAGCAACATCGCCACATTACCACCCTGTGCCAATGGGTATTCGCCTGGCACTTTTACGTCGCCACTTACCGATACGATAGGGATGATACGTTGATCGGTGCTTTGCTTGCGTAAGGTTTGCAACAGCGGGAATAGTAGCTCGCGGCGGGTAAAGTGCTTGGATAACGCCAGATATTCAGGGTTAACATATAACTGCTGCAGCATAGTGCCAACAAAGCTTTCAATAAGCGCCTGCTCTGACAGCTCTTTGTCGTCGAACTTAAACTGGGTACTGGCGATTAGTGCGGAGTTACTCTCGATTTGTTTAAAGAAATTGCCAGTAATATCGCCAGAGAGTAAGGCATTTTCAGTAAAGTGGCTTAGCTTGTTATGCACAGCTTTGCGAATAAAAGTATTTAGCTGTTCGCGCTCGTAAGCCAGGTTTACCTGGTGGAATACTAAAACGATATCTTGTGGCTGCAGACTAACCGGCTTAAAACCGCCAGGCTGGCTGCTGTCTACTGCATCCAACAGGTTAATTTGCAGTACTTCAACATCGCCACGGTTATTAATGCGGCGCACAATCAGGGCGTAGTCGGTATCAGTGCTATGCAGTAAGTCTGACCAAACATTACCCAACAGGTGATGCAGCTGCATGCCACTGCGCCAGGCATAAGTACCCGGACGCGACACGGCACCGGCGATAGTAATCTGATCGCGTACGCGCTGTGAGAGCACCGGTACTACTAATTTATCACCAGAGCGCAAAGCAAAATTTTGCGCCGAAGGCTCAGTCAGGTTTAGGTTAACCAGCTCGCGGCCATTGGGGCCAGAGCGTTGTAATGAGACGGCATTAACGTGAGCAGAAGCCTGTAAACCGCCGGCCATAGTTAACAACTGGCCAAGGGTTTCACCCGTGGCCAATTCATAATAGGCCGGGCGACGCACTTCACCTTCGATGGCGACAACAGCCCCGGCTGGCGCGACAAACACCACATCACCATGCTGCAGGGTAATATCGTTGGCGTTATTGCCTTTAAGAAGCAGGTCGTATAAATCGAAGCGGGCAACAGTTTGGCCACTGCGGGTTACCCGGATATCGCGCAAGCTGCCAATTTCAGACACACCGCCAGATACAAACAATGCCTGAGTAACAGAAGTTAGCGCCGATACCGCGTACATACCCGGATTACGGGCTTCTCCGGCGATAAAAACATTAATGGTGCGTAGCTGCCCCATGGTGACCGCCGCCTGTAAACCGATATTGGCTTCGGCGATGCGATTGCGAATAAGGCTGCTGGCCTGGCTAAAGGTTAAACCTGCCACATTAACCGGGCCAAGATCAGGTAAATTGACGCTACCCTCGCGGTTAACTACCAGCTCGTAGTCGCTGCTTTGTTTACCGTAAACTTGTAATAACAGGGTGTCGTCTGGTCCCAGACGATAATTATCTGGGACCGGCGCATTCGCTACCGGGGCAAAGGTGCTGATATTGGCGTCGAACAGGTTTTCACCAAAGCGCTTTAATTGTTCTTTTTCATCCGGTTCGCGGGTTTTGCGTTTGTCTTCCAGGTCGGCCATTGCCTGCATTAACAGCATTGAGTCGCGATCGGCCTGCGGCATCAACTTTTCCACATCCTGACTTTGCAGGCGGTTGGCGCTGGACGTGCCGGAGATCATGGATAAATCGAAACCGTACTGTTTAGCCAGGGCCTCTTGCTGGGCCTTGGGTAAACGTTTGAACTGTTCGATTTGCGCTGCGCTGGGTTGCTGTGCCATGACACTGGCAGCCATAAACAGCGCTGCGGTGCTCACAACCAGTTTGCGAAAAAAACTTTTAGACAACCTCATTAACTTGCTTCCGTTTTGTAGTTGATTATGCGTTTTCCAGCCTTCAGGCACGCTACCGCCCCTGAGTTAGGCGCCCCAGAACTGAATGTCATACTTTTTAACAGCGGGAGTATAACTTATCTGCCCTGCCGTTTTTACTGTTTTAATACCTGATTTAGCCGCGTTGGCAGCTGGTATCAGCCAGGCTTGCTTAAGTCTTTATTTTCCAAACTAAGTTGCAGTTGCTGGCCTAAAAAATTCAGCAAAATAATACTGCGCTGTTCGCCGTCAGCTTGCTGAAATACCGCGTTTAAACTGGCAAAGGGCCCATTTAGGATTTCTAACTTATCGCCGGGTTGAAACGGCTGCTCTGGCAGTTGCTGCTGTAATACCAGTTGATTCTTTAACAGGCAATGAATCAGGGAGCTGGGTACAGTTGCCAGCGTATCACCAAAACGGACTAGCCCGGCGACGCCGCGGGTGCTTCGAATGGTAGATAAGTTAAGAGTTTGCGGGCATTTTAGAAAAATATAACGCGGGAACAGTGGCTCTGTTAGCTGTACGGTTTTGCCGGCACGGATTTTTTTTACAGTGATCTGGGGGGCAAAGCTTTCAAAGCCTTGGTTGGCAAGGTGTTGTTGCGCTCGCTGTTCTTGCCGCGATTTGCTGTAAATGAGGTACCAACTGTCCATAGATTACTGCGTCCTTATTGCTGGCACGGATGGTAAGGCTGAACAGTATCGGGCGTCAATTCTTTCATCGGCTAAAGTGCGCAGCTGCTGCTTTTATCGCCATTACCAACGCCATTCCCAGCGTACGCCGACCGCATGGTTAAGTTCGGTGGTATCAACATATTGTTTGGCGCGCTGTAGCTGGTAGTCGATACTGACTAAACCGCTTAACAAAGGCCGCTGGTATCCGGCGTGGATAGCGGCAGGATCAACTAATAACTCGGGTTGAGCCGGATTTAACTGTGAGCTGGTTTTACTAAATTTAAGATAACCGCTTTCACCCGAGGGCGTAGTAATTTGCACCCCTGCTACCCATTCATTTTTAATCGCAGCCTGTATCTGGCCGGGCTGAATAAACAACCATTGGTTGTAGTCGGCTGCAATATGTTGGTACTCGCTAAAAAAGCGCAACAACACAAACTCGTTACCCAAGTGATATTGACCACCGACAAGCCAACCACTAGCCGTTTCACCACTGCGCTGGCTGGAGTACTCGGCATATAACGCGGTTTGGTTATTCAGGTGATAGCGCAGGTCCAGGCCAAGGGTAGTGATATCCTGCTGCGGTAATTGCTGGTAAAAAGGTTCGCTAATTGCTTGCTGCTCAGGCTTTGGCTGTAATTTGCGCCCACTTAGGCCCACTTCCAGCGTTGTGAGGGGCTTTAAGCCAATCCGGCTGGCCAGATAGGTGGCATGGCGGGTTGGCGCTGTGCCGGCAAATTCACCATATTGCAGATTAAATTGTACGGCGCCAAGCGCGCTAAGGCTTTGGTGCAGTGGTAAATTCGGATTAAGACGGCTTATTTGTAAGCTTTTTGCTGGCCGTTGCTGGTTATTAAAATTAAAGCTGCTATGAATTGCCGGCCCCCACCATTGTTGATGAATGGCTGCCAGCATAACCCAGTTGCCCGCGGTGTAAGCACCGTAGCTGCCGTCCCAGTGGGTATCGTTGTCAGAGAAGCTGTTGGCGTCGTATGCGTCGCGCCGGAATTGCTTGTATACCGCAGCCGTCCAGTTATTGTCTTTTAGTTCGGCACCAAGGCTTAGCATGGCCTCTTGCTGGTACTGATTACCAGCACCACGAGGCCCGAGGGCTTCATTGCTGCCAGAGAGCGTAAGGCTGTTAATCCGATCCTGTTGTGCAAAACCCGCAGCTGACTTTATGCGCAAATAGGCGTGCAGTTGCGCATCGGTGAGGCCTTGGGTGTCAATTTGCGCCAGATCTTGCAGAATGGGCTGCCACATTAAAGGCCAGGTATTAACCGGTGTTTTAATCAGGCCAGCATTAGCGAGCAACTGAATGCTTTGTTGCAGAAATTGATCTTCTGTTTTTACCCAGGGTGCAGCTTGCAACAGCGGGGAAAACGCGAGTGTGGCAGAGGCCAGAACAACTGTATAAACAAACCGCATAGTAATACTCTGACGTCCTGTACAAGTAGATTTTACGCGGCAATGCTACCAAAGCCCTCCCCCCGACACAACCCCAACTTATCCACAGCACTCCGGTACCGGTCAGAGGCTGATAGATCCCCACGATTT
>NZ_LZEJ01000031.1:0-32927 GCF_001704375.1 Alishewanella sp. HH-ZS
ATAAAGCCAAAGAGCCCACTCAGTTGAGTGGGCTTTTTGCTTTATCCGCTACGCGGGCGTACTACACTCCCACGCCAGCCACAGCGCTGCGCTGGTGGCATTGCAGTGGGCTATCCCTGCCCACTGCCCTTCGGGCCGTCGCTTCGCAACGTCCAAAACTGCTCCCGGCAGTTTTGTCGCCATGCTACATCGAGTGGGCTTTTTGCTTTATCCGCTACGCGGGTGTACTACACTCGCATGGCAGCCACAGCGCTGCGCTGGTGGCATTGCAGTGGGCTATCCCTGCCCACTGCCCTTCGGGCCTGCCTGCGGCAGTCCAAAAACGCTCCCGGCGTTTTTGTCGCCATGCTACATCGCACTTCGATTACACAGCTTCTGTACGAAGCGCCAAACTAAACCAATGCACCACACTCAGACTCCGGTACGCCCGCCGTACCGGAGTCATCCTGCGATGGTAATAGAAGAGATAAAGCGAGAAGACAAAACAGACTTATCACAGCGAGCGATATCCGTGCCATCAATGACACACCGCACTGTGACTAAACGCCCCCTGCACGAAGAGCCAAGCTAAACGAGTACACGATACTCAGACTCCGGTACGCCCGCCGTACCGGAGTCATCCTGCGATAGTGATAAAGACACGCAAGCGAGACAATAAACCAGACCAATAACAGCGAGCCATAACCATGCTATCAATGGCACACCGTATGACCAAGCGGCTTCTGAACAAGGCGCCAAACTAAACGCTTACACCACACCCAGACTCCGGTACGCCCGCGGTACCGGAGTCATTCTGCGATGGTGATAGACAAGATTAAGCCAAACGCCATCAAGGACTTATCACAGCGAGCGATATCCGCGCCATCAATGACACGCCGCACTGTGACTAAACGCCCCCTGCACGAAGCGTCAAACTAAACGAGTACACCACACCCAGACTCCGGTACGCCCGCCGTACCGGAGTCATCCTGCGATAGTGATAAAAAAGACTAACCAAGGAATACAAGAAGTTACTAACAGAGAGCCAGCTGTCGCCGACTTTGCATAAACGACAAAGATCCGCAGCTGTAACTATTTGCGGATCAAATTGCCATTAAGATCAAAGCTCCATTCGGCAGGGCCAAGCTCTGCGAGCAATGCCGATACCTCAGCTAATGGCCTGGCGGCGATAAATTGCTTTTGGGTATCAAGAAAGATCAGCCATTCACTGGCTTGTTTGGCGATATCCTGCTTATTAAATTGGCTATGCATACCCATGTAGACTGGCATTACACTACGCCAGCCCTGTTCCAGCCGGAAGATGTAACGACTCTGATAGTCGGGATGCAAAAAATTAGCCTGTTCGATCGCATTTAGTTGGCTGCGATCAAATACTTTAGCAACAGCAACACTGCTGGACCGTTGTAAGTAACCGCGCAGTAGTTGTAGCTGTTTAGTATCATCTGCTTCGCTTCGGTTGTCCGTGAGACTGCTTGCCAGTGGTTCGGCAATCTCCAATGCAAACAGCTGTAACTCGTACTGATCCAGATTCTCCCGATAGCGGTTAAATTCATCACAGCTGCCAGCTTGCAGAGGGTCACGCGGTTGTAGGCGTTGCCAGTCACCGGCTTGCCGGCTGGCGAACAGGAAATTCTGATATGGCAGCTGCAGTTTGGCCTCGATCGCCGAGCGTAACAGCTGCAAGTCCGGTAAACCGGCCTGACGGTAGTCACGTTGTGATTGGCATGCTTCATATTGCACGCTTAGTACACTATGAGCTTGCTGCGCCGCCAAGGCGGCCTGGAGCAGGCTGCGCTCGGACTGGCTAAGGTGTTCCAGGCTTGGTTGGCTGGTGGCAAGTAATAACGATAACAGACTAAGCATAAGGGCTCCGCAAATTTTCCTGACTGTACCAGCTTTCGGCAGCCAGCCCCACTATTTCTGCTCTGTTTAATGATGTTTGGCGACGCTTTGCTGCATCAGTTTAATAATGGCGGCTTTACCGGCGAGTTGAAACCGCCTGGCAAGCAGTGACCAGGGCTGTTTTTGCCAGCAACGGGCGATAAAGACGGCAGTTGCCAGCGGATCTAACTGTAACCGGTGCTGGTTAAACCAATAGACCAGCAAGGTTGCCACCAGTTCATAAGGTCGTTGCCCGTTGGCAAACAAGCTAAGTTGCTGTCGCTCAAAAGGGCTAAGGATACGCAGTGGCGGTTTAACCAGCTGCAGCATTAATGCAGGTTGCAGATCCGACGGGTATTCGGTAAGTTCCAGATACAGTTGCTGCGAGAAATGTTCAGCCAGACGGCTGACCGTAGCAGTGTCACCCTGTAAGGCTTTACATACCAGTACCGAAGGTTCGGCGCTGGCTTTATCCAGTTGTTGACCGAGGCGGATTGGCAAAAAAGCATTGCGCTGCCAAAAACCTAATAAGCTCGGCGTGGCGCCAAAGCTACTACCAAGATAATGATAACCACGGCGGCTAAGTTCATCACTGACCAATTGCAGTAGCTGGCTACCCAGCCCTAGCTGTTGTAAGCCGGGCACTATGGCGATGCGCATAATGCGCGCCAGTTTTAGGCACGCCAATCCGGGCTCGGCAAGATGAAAGGCCAGACTTTGCGCCAGCAGATGCCCCTGTACCCGCCGCTTGCCCTGATAGATCTGCTCTGCCAGTTCGGCGCTAAACTCGCCTTCGCTGCTAAGCAACATACAGCCAAGTAATTGGCCGTTTTGCTCCAGGGTATACACTGCGAGAGCAGCATTTTCTATTAACGCCAGTAAATCTTTAACCTGGGTTTGATAGTGGGCAAAGCTGAGCAAGGCAAAGACCTGCTGCAGCTTTTCCGGCTTAGCCAGCCAGTCGTGATGTTGATAATGCTTTAACAGCACAGCTTGAGTACTGTCGTATGCTGGCTCGGGCAAGTCCAGTTTTAGCAGAAAGCTGTGCCGGATTAACTGTTCCAGCGGATCCTGTGCTTGATAGCGGATTGGCTCGGTTAAGCGTAGCTGCCGCCAGTCAGGACATTGTTGCGCTAAATAAGGCTGAAACCTTAACTGAAAACCCCGGCCTGTGCCTTCGTAACCATGCTCGGTGCTGGCAAACACCAACCGGCTATAGTGATTAACCAGCTGTTGTAATTGCGGGGCCGGCAGGGCTGCAGCTTCATCCACCAGCACCAGATCAGCGACTGGCAGCTCAGCTAATAACTGGTCAATAGCGATAAATTGCAGGACATTTTGCTGCGCTTGCTGGACCTGGCTGGCGAAGTGCGTAAGGGCAACACTGGCCTGAAGCTGGGAGGGCGCCGTGATCAGGATGCGTTGTTTTCCCTGCTTAGCCAGCTCTGCTGCGGCCAGCCCCAGCGCAGCCGACTTGCCACAGCCGCGATCGGCGCTTAATACCAGCGGGCGACGGCGATGGCCTGTTACTACCTTTACAATAGCCGCCACGGCTGTCTGCTGCCCGGCAGTTTTAAAAGGCGGCTGACACTCAGCCGCCACGGCTAGCGGGGGAAAAGTGGGTTGTTGCAGGATCTGAATATCGCCATCCGCTGTAAGTTGGGCATGCAACAGATTGGTTTGTTGCAAAGTATTGCGCCAAAAAGCAGTAAAGCCTTGCGCGCCGGCCGGCGGCGTCAGTGGGTAGGATAATAACGGCTGATGGTGCGGATTGGGCTGCGCCAGCCAGCTGTCGGTTGGCGGTGTCAGCAGCAGCCACAAGCCACCGGCTTTTAGGGCGCCACTGGCAGCGGCGATCTGATCGCCGTTAAAGCCGCTACAGGCGTTAATCACCAGCCAGTCACATTCGGTGCCCAGCAACTGATGCGCTTTCGCCTGCTTAAGCGCTGTGCACTGCTCCGGAGCCTCACTCCCCAGCCACCAACAACGCTCTGGCGCAAACTGCGCCAGCAGTTGTTTGGCAAGGTGCAATAAGGCGGCAGGCTCACCTTGCAGCCATACTGGCAGCCGTACCCGCTGTACAGCGGCCTGCTGTAACAACCGGCCGAGCTGGTGTAGTCGCATTTAGATTGCTTCCAGCCGGGCGTATGCGGTCATCAGCCATTTACTGCCCAACTGATCAAAGTTGACCTGAATGCGCGATTGCGGGCCGCTGCCTTCGTAATTAAGGACAGTGCCTTCGCCAAACTTTTCATGCAGTACCCGTTGCCCGAGCTTAAAGCCGGTGTTTTCAAAGGCGCTGTGGCTGGCGGCACCGCTAAAGCGGTTATTAACCAGCGGCCGGCTAACCTGCGTGGTTAAACGGATTTCTTCGACACACTCGGCCGGTAGCTCGCGCAAAAAGCGCGACGGTTTCGGATATTGCTCCTGGCCGTATAAGCGGCGGCTTTGCGCATGGCATAAATACAACTTTTGCATAGCGCGGGTCATGCCGACATAACAAAGACGTCGCTCCTCCTCTAGCCTTACCGGGTCATCGCCACTCTGCTGGCTGGGAAACAGCCCTTCCTCGAGGCCACACACAAATACCAACGGGAATTCCAAGCCTTTTGCGGTGTGCAATGTCATCAGCTGCACCGCATCGGAATGCTCTTCCGCCTGATATTCACCCGCTTCCAGCGCCGCCTGAGATAAAAACGCCGACAGCGGGCTCATTTCTTCCAAAAGTGGGCTGTCGAAGTTCTGGCAGGCGGTGATTAGCTCGTTTAAGTTTTCAATCCGGGTTTGGGCTTTCTCGCCTTTTTCCGCCTGATACATGGCATAGAGCCCGGATTGTTTGATCACATGTTCGGCTTGCTCGTGCAGTGGTAGCTCGGTCAGCTCAGCATCCAACTGGCCAATTAACTGCATAAATTGCGCGATAGCATTCGCCGCACGGCCACTAAGCTGCTTTTGCTGCAACAGTTGCTCTAATGCCTGCCACAGCGTCTGGCCCTGCGCGCGTGCTTGCTGCCGTACTTTATCCAGGGTGGTATCACCGATACCGCGGGCCGGCGTATTGATAATCCGCTCCAGCGCCGCGTCATCCTGACGGTTGTTAATCAGCCGCAGATAAGACAGCGCATCTTTAATTTCCTGCCGCTCATAGAAGCGCAGGCCGCCATAGATGCGATAATGTAAACCATCCTGAATTAACGCCTCTTCCAACACCCGCGACTGGGCGTTATTGCGATACAGAATGGCGGTATCGGTCAGAGGATTACCCTTGTTATGCCAGTCGCGGATGCGGCTGACGATAAAGCGGGCTTCATCCAGTTCGTTAAAGGCGGTATACAGCGAAATACTTTCGCCTTCGCTACCGTCGGTCCACAGATCTTTGCCAAGCCGGCTCTGGTTATTGCTGATCACCGCATTGGCAGCTTTCAGAATTGTGGCAGTGGAGCGATAGTTTTGCTCCAGGCGGATGGTATCCGCCCCGTCAAAATCTTTTAAAAACTGCTGGATATTTTCAACGCGGGCGCCGCGCCAACCGTAGATCGACTGATCATCGTCACCGACAATCATTACCTTAGCGCTGCTGCCGGCCAGCAATCGCAGCCACTGATACTGAATAGCGTTGGTATCCTGAAACTCATCGACCAGAATATGGCGGAAACGCTGCTGATAGTGGCCGCGCACCTCGGCATTCTGCTTTAACAGCTCAAAGCTGCGCAGCAAGATTTCGGCAAAATCGACCAGACCGGCGCGATCACACATTTCCTGATACGCGGCATAGATCTTAATCATTTGCGCCAGGCTGTAATCACCACCGGCGTCCAGCATACCCGGGCGTTGGCCTTCATCTTTACGGGCATTGATAAACCACTGCAGCTGTTTGGCTGGCCAGTGCTTTTCATCCAGATTCAGCGCTTTTAATACCCGCTTCACCAGCCGTAACTGATCGTCTGAATCGATGATCTGAAAGCCTTGCGGTAAACCGGCTTCCTGATAATGGGCGCGCAGCATACGATGTGACAGGCCATGAAAGGTACCCATCCACAGATTATTCAGGCTGACGCCAATGGTGCTTTCAATCCGGGCGCGCATTTCCTGCGCCGCTTTATTGGTAAAGGTGACGGCCAGCAAACTGTAGGGCGCAACCCGCTCTACCTGCATTAACCAGGCTAAGCGATGCACCAGCACTCGGGTTTTACCACTACCGGCTCCGGCCAGTACCAGCATATGTTGCGGGGGTGCCGCTACCGCATCGCGTTGTTTATCATTTAGCCCGTCCAGCAGGTAAGAAACATCCATTAGTTGGCCTCGTTTACTTAGTATCGGGGCATTATAACAGCCAGCAGCGGGGCGCCAAGTCAGAGGGGGTGATTTAGTGGATAAATAACCAGTTACTATCTTCCTGAGATGTTTTAGAAAGCCTTTATCCAAATAGGGTAATAGGTGTACAGATCGTGCGCCTTGAGAGGGTGGTATTTATATGATAGGTTCAAGTTGTTAATTTTTGGGCAAATAAAGAATACAAACACCTTGTTGTGTTGGCCAACTAAAATGGTACGCATGGAAATTTAAGGGAGTAAATTAATGCAAGGTTTAAATGGATGGCAGAGAATCTATATTGTCATCGTTGTTAGTTGGCTAAGTTATCTGGCTTATATCGCATATTCCCAGTTTACTGTTGCCGAAAGCAGCATTGCTGAACTACAAGCAACAGTAGAGCGTTATCAAAAGGCGCAGCAAGATACGATAGTCTCTGATGATGGAGGGGTATTTGAACAAATTCTTGTTGGTTCACCTTTAAGCCCGGAACAATGGTTGGCTCACTACCAAGCGCAACTTACTCAAGTTACCGAGGCTAAGCGACAAAACCTGATTTTTATTTTGGTATTAGCGACACTACCACCGCTATTAATCTATCTGATACTCAGTTGGATTGTGGCCGGCTTTCGTCAACATAAACCGCGTGCTAGCTAGCATCCAGAAGGGCGGCAAGCTGTGCCAGCGCTGTCAAGCGTAGATGCGGCAGGATAGTTACCGGCCACGGCAGGCATTAAAGTTAACCAATCTCCTTTTTGAGTGCGGTAATCGCAACGCGAAATTTCAATCTTTTTCTTAAATTGTCTTGACTTTAGCCTTTATGAACGTTACTGTTTGTTTGTATTGTTAATAGTTTGTTGTCAACTAGATAAAAAATACGGATTTAGTCATGGAGGAAATGAATGAAAGGTCCTATCAAATATCTAATTTTAGTTACTTTATATTTTTCATTTGCCATCAGTTTTTTTTCAAACGCTGCAAGTGATCCCTGTTTCGTACTCAGCAAACAAAACACTCCTGAGTGTAACCATTATCAATATGACAAGCTAAATGCCTATTTTCTGGATGCAGTAAATACGGAGCAGCAAGTTGTGATATCTCGGGTTAAATCTCGCGCAACTGGGCAGCTCATGTTTGCTCATTATGATTTTGTGCTCAAATGTCTAGTGAATTGTGCAGTATCTGATAATGATGTGCTGCAAGAGTCGTTATGGGCTTTTAGGAATGCCCTGCTGGAAAATCGTTTGTATGAAAAAGTAATCTTACCTTGTGACCCAACTCTGGAGGTTTGTTGTGATAGTCGCGGTTGTAACGAAATCTACTCTGATGATAAAAGCAGCACGATGAGCCTATCTGTTCAGCAAGATGTTGAGCAGGTTACACAAGGAAGGAGAGGCAACATACGTAGAGAGGTAGAAAGCGCGTTGCAAAGTACTGATGCAGCGGTTAATTTATATCAAAATTTGTCCAGAGATAGTCACAACGCGGCAGACTTCCAATATCGGCATGCCAGTCAATTACGTCAGCCCTCGATTTTTTCATTGTTAAAAGTGACGGACGGCTCCTATAAAGTTATCAAGTTGGTTGCTGAGAACACATATGAAGCCGCGGACGGCATTCTTCGCCATGATCCTGACCAGAATTTGTTCTCAGCAGGAATCGAACATAATTGGGGTAATGCAAGTAATTATGACCTGCGTGACTTTCTTGAGCGAGCATTTAACCTTCGAGAAAGATATAGCTGTACACAGTCAACGGAATGCAAAGACACGTCAGTAGAGACGAGATGCAGTGTTAAAATGACGTGTAGGTAGCTGACATAGTAGTTGAGTATAAGTCATTTAATATAGAGGACTTTACGATAAGTCCTCTTACAGCAAAGAATCTAACATATGCAAGTGAGTGATCCGAAGATGCGGTAATATTGAAACCTGTTGTTGGAAATAATCCAACCAGGCGGCCTGGCAACCGGCATTTAGCGCGCCCATCACATCGGCACGGTGGCTGTCGCCGATATGCAGAATATGCTGTGGCGCGGCCTGTAACCGGCTGGCGGCGGTAAGAAATAAATCGGCGTACGGTTTCATCCGGCCATCCGGGCCGGCTTGCAGACTAAACTCAAATAAATCGCCCAAGCCCATTTTCTGAATACAGGCATTGCCATTGGTGATCGCAACCAGTTGATAACGGCTGGCTAGCGCCGTTAGCAGCGCTTTGACTTCTGGCTTGATCTTGATATTGGTACGTTCCTGCCAGAATGCGCTATAAGCCAGTTCGGCAATCTCACCCGCCTCACACTGGCTTAAGCCTAAACTGACTAAACCGGCTTCAATACCCAGTAGACGCCAACGGCCTAAATCATGGCGGATCTCCGGTGTGGCCTTGGCCAGTAAACGGCGCTGCTGCCACCAAAAATCACTGTCGTAACCGCGGGTGAGCGGGGCATGCTGTGCCAGACTGTGCAGCATGGCGGCTTCGGCGGCGGCAATCACCGGTTTGTTATCGTACAGGGTATCGTCTAAATCGAAAGACAACACCGAAATAGGTTGTAAAGCTTTAAATAATTGCATTATTTCTTCCTGGCCCTTGGATGGGCGCTATCATAAACCTTGGCCAGATGCTGAAAATCCAGGTGGGTATACACCTGGGTGGTGCTGAGATTGGCATGGCCCAATAGCTCTTGTACGCCGCGCAGGTCGCCACTGGATTGCAATAAGTGGCTGGCAAAAGAGTGACGCAGCATATGCGGATGTAACTGTTGCCCCAAGCCTTGTTGTTTAGCCCAGTGTAAAACCCGTTCTCTGACCTGGCGCGGTGAAATACGCTGCCGCTCGATACTTAAGAACAGTGCCTGTTGATCGGTGACTGGCGTATCTGCACCTAACAGCGCCGGGCGCTGCACCAGCCATTCGCGCAGCGCCGAGCGCGCCATCCGGCCAACTGGTAACTGGCGTTGCTTATTGCCCTTACCGGTAACCCGCACTAAGGCTTCGCTCAGTTGTAAATCCGGCAAATTCAGTGCAACCAGCTCGGTCAGCCGCAAGCCGGAAGAATAAAACAGCTCCAGCATCGCTTTATCGCGACAAGCCAGAATATCGTCGTGGCTGGCAAAGCTCAGCAACTGGCTGATTTGTTCAATTTCCAGCTGTTTGGGCAGGGTTTTGTCCGGTTTTGGCAGCTTGAGATAATCGGCCGGGTTCTGGCTTAACCACTGCTGGCTGATACCGTAGCGGTAAAAACTGCGCAGTGCTGAGGCCGCCAGACTCAGTGAGCGGGCACTGAGGCCGCTTTTGCGGAAGCGTAAAAATTGTCGCTGCAATTGTTGTTCACTGAGCACAAACCAGCTGGCTGCTTCAGCATGCAGCGCAAGGCCCAGTTTTGTCAGTTGCTGCTGATAGCTGCTCAGCGTTTGCGGGCTATAGCCACGTTCGTGCTTCAGGTAGTTGAGAAACTGCTGCACCGGTTCAGCCCAGTGCAGCGGTAGCTCAGGCGTTGACATAAGCAGGCAGCACCAGTGCCAGTAAGGTCACCAGGTGGCGCAGGAATAAGACATCCATCTCGGGCTGGAAATGATCATCCAGCTCGCTGCCAAAGGCCAGGATCGCCAGTGGCGTGTCTTGTTGGTCAATCCGCAGCAAGGCCACTGAATGCACCTTGGCCGGGAAGATATCATGCTGTTCTTCTTTATTCAGCCGGCCCAGATATACCGGCTGTTGTTGCAGACGACGGCTTAGCAGCAGCTGATAGGGGCTCAGATCAGCACCTGGCTGCTCCAGCCCGAGCAAACGGCAATATTTCACCTGCGGCATAGCATCGGCAAAGGCCTGTAATGCCTGTTGCACATCAGTGAGGTTCTTGGCCTGATGCACCGCGATATGCAAGGCATTTAACGCCAGAAAAATATGTTCATTCTGGCGGGCTACCGACATTAAACGGGTAATATCTTCCTGTAACAGGTGGATTTTTTCGCGTTGCAGCTCCAGCTGGCGCTCGACCAGCGATACGGTGCCGCGTTGCTGATGCGGCAGGCGCAACAATGGCAGCAGCTCCGGATAATGTTGGAAGAAGTCCGGGTGTTGTTGCAGATAATCAGCCACTGCCGAAGCAGCAACCAGTTCCTGGCTTTTTATCAGGGTGTCGGTCATAACGTCAGTTGTCCATCAAAAACATGTTCAGCCGGGCCGGTCATTTTTACCGGTTGGCCAGGTCCATTCCAGCGGATCTGCAGGCTACCGCCCGGTAAATCCACCCGTACTTGTTGCGCGAGTTTCTTTTGTAACTGGCCAACCACCACTGCCGCGCAGGCACCGGTGCCACAGGCCAGCGTTTCGCCGGCTCCGCGCTCCCATACCCGCAGTTTAATATGCTGCGGATTGAGCACCTGCATAAAGCCGATATTGGCTTTTTCCGGAAACCGCTCGTGCAATTCCAGCTCCGGTCCCAGAGTGCGTACAGGCGCCGTATCGAGATCTGGCACGTCCAGCACCGCATGCGGATTACCCATCGACACCACACCGCAGAATACGGTTTGCTGTTCGCTCAGTAAAATATAGGTTGCTTCCTGCTTTTGTGCTTTAAAAGGCACCCGTGCTGGTTCCAGTTGTGGCACGCCCATATTGACGGTCACCTGACCATCCTGCTCGACATAAAGCGTGATCTTGCCAGACTTGGTGCTGACATTGATCTTGGTTTTATTGGTCAGGCCACGGTAGCGCACAAATTTCGCAAAGCAACGGGCACCATTGCCGCATTGCTCAACCTCGGAGCCGTCGGCATTAAAAATGCGGTAGTGAAAGTCCAGATCCGGATCATAAGGCGGTTCGACCATTAACAGCTGATCAAAACCAATGCCGAAATTGCGATCGGCCAGCTGCTTGATCTGCTCCTTGGTCAGGAAAATGTTCTGGCTGACGGCATCTACCATCATAAAATCATTGCCCAGACCGTGCATCTTGCTGAAGTTAAGTAACATAGCGCCCTTAAGATTAACTGCTGATCACCTGCTCACCACGCCACAGATCCTGCCATTGTTCACGCTGGCGGATCAGATGACAGTGCTGGCCGTCTACCATCACTTCAGCGGCGCGCGGCCGGCTGTTGTAGTTAGAACTCATGGTAAAACCATAGGCGCCAGCAGAGCGAACTGCCAGTAAATCACCTTCGGCAATCGCCAATTCCCGATCTTTACCGAGGAAGTCGCCGGTTTCGCACACCGGGCCCACCACATCATAGTTTTGTCGTGGCAAGCTGTTATTCAGTACCACCGGCACGATATTCATCCAGGCGCTGTACAAAGCCGGCCGGATTAAATCATTCATCGCTGCATCAACAATGGCAAAGTGCTTTTCCTGACCAGGCTTTAAAAACTCGACTTTAGTCAGCAGGATACCGGCATTGGCCATAATGGCCCGGCCCGGCTCCATAATCAGCTCCAGCTGTGGATAGGCTTTTAAACGTTCCACCACCTTGCTGATATAGTCGGCCGGCGACGGTGGCACCTCCTGATCATAGGTCACGCCCAGGCCGCCACCGATATCGATATGCTTCAGCTCAATACCATCCGCTTTCAGGGCTTCAATCAGGGCCAGCAGTTTTTCCAGCGCATCAAGGAAGGGTTGGGTTTCGGTCAGTTGTGAACCGATGTGGCAGTCGACACCGACCAGTTCGATATGGCTCAATTCACGTGCCGCGCGGTAAATATCCGCTGCCAGCAGGATATCAATGCCAAATTTATTGGCTTTTAGCCCGGTAGAGATATAAGGATGCGTTTTGGCATCGATATCCGGGTTAACCCGCAGTGACACCGGTGCTTTTTTGCCCAGCGCTTTGGCAACGTCCTGTAAGCGGTGCAGCTCGCTGACCGATTCGACGTTAAAACACTTAATTCCCAATTGCAGCGCAAAATGCATTTCTTCGGCAGTTTTACCGACACCAGAGAACACCACCTTCGCCGGATCGCCACCGGCGGCAATCACCCGGCGCAGTTCACCGCCGGATACCAAATCAAAGCCACTGCCCAGGCGGGCCAGCAGGTTCAATACCGCCAGGTTGCTGTTGGCTTTCACCGCATAACAGACCAGACTGTGCGGATGCGCCGCCGCGGCATCGGCAAAGGCACGGTAATGGCGCTCTATGGTGGCGCGGGAATAAACATAGGTCGGTGTACCATATTGGCTGGCGATATCGGCCAGGGCCACCTGTTCGGCAAATAAGCTATTGCCCTGATAACTAAAGTAATCCAATCTGCTTACCCCTGTGATTCAGTGTCTTCGGTAATCTTTTGCGGTGGCGGCGCTGCCACTTCCGGCTCGGCCTGTGGTAAGGTAAGCGGACCTTTCTGACCACAAGCACTAAGCAATACTGTGGCCAGCAACGCGCCGGTTAACAGGCGCAGTAAGCGCGAAATTTGCTGAGCGTGCATGGTTTTTATTTCATTAATTAATCGACGCTCTATAATCGCATCCTTAGCAGTAAAAGCAAACAGGTGAAGCAGATGAATGACCTAGAATATGAGGAATTAACGGATCAGTTACTACTGGCCGTCGAAGAGAGCATAGAGCGGCAGGAGCTTGATCTGGATTACGAGTCGAACGGTGGCTTGTTAGCGATCACCTTTGCCGACCGCAGTAAAATCATTATCAACAAGCAGCCACCACTGCAGCAGGTTTGGGTTGCGACCAAGTTTAACGGCCACCATTTTGAACTGCGTAATGGCCAGTGGATTGATAACCGCAGCGGTAGCGAATTCTGGCAACTGATTAATGATGCGGCCAGTAAGCAAGCCGGTTATCCGATTGCGTTGGGTACAGCATAATGGCGTTACTTCCTTTTGTTGATGTGAAACCACAGGGCGAAACGAAAGCCGTAGTCGTCTGGTTGCATGGCCTGGGGGATTCCGGCCATGGTTTTGCGCCCATAGTGCCGGAGCTACGGTTACCGGCAGCGGCCGGTATCCGCTTTATTTTCCCACATGCGCCGGAAATGCCGGTTACCGTCAATGGCGGCATGCGGATGCGCGCCTGGTACGATATTAAAACCATGGACTTAACCAATCGCGCCGACGAAGAAGGGGTGCGGCAATCGGCTGCAGCCGTGACCGCCTTACTGGACAAGCTGATTGCCGATGGCATCCCGAGTGAGCGCATTGTACTGGCTGGTTTTAGCCAGGGTGGCGTCATTACGCTACATTTATTACCGCGCTTACCCTATAAGCTGGCCGGTTTTATTGCCTTATCCACCTATATGGCCTGCCCGGACAAGCTGAGTGCTGAAATGTTGAGCCATAACAAAGCGACTCCGGTATTTATCGGGCATGGTACTCAGGACCCGGTGGTACCGCTGGCCGCGGGTCAGCAAGCGTATCAAACCTTTAAAGCGGCTGGCTTTAAAGTCAGTTGGCAGGATTACCGGATGCCGCACAGTGTTTGCGCGCAGGAAATTGATGAAATCAGCCGCTTTTTACAAAGCCGGCTGCTGCAACATGCTGAGGAGCTCTGATGCAGAGGATCCGTATTGCAACCCGGAAAAGCGCGCTGGCGCTGTGGCAGGCTGAGTTTGTAAAAGCCGAATTATTAAAGCACCACCCGGAGTTAACAGTAGAGCTGGTGCCGATGTCGACCCAGGGCGATAAGATTCTCGATACGCCACTGGCCAAAATTGGCGGTAAAGGCTTGTTTGTGAAAGAGCTGGAAACCGCGATGCTTGAAGACCGTGCCGATATCGCGGTGCACAGTATGAAAGACGTACCGGTGGAGTTCCCGGATGGGTTGATGCTCAGCACCATTTGCGAGCGTGAAGATCCGCGCGATGCCTTTGTCTCCAATCAATTCCGCTCTATTGCCGAGTTACCGCCAGGTGCGGTCGTCGGTACTTCCAGTCTGCGCCGGCAATGTCAGTTAAAAGCGCAACGCCCCGATTTACAGGTACGGGACTTGCGCGGCAATGTGAATACCCGTCTGGCCAAGCTGGATAACGGTGAGTTCGCGGCCATTATTCTGGCGGCGGCCGGCTTGCTGCGGCTGGGTTTTGCTGAGCGCATCGCGGGCTATCTGCCGGTAGATCAGAGTTTACCGGCTAATGGTCAGGGTGCCGTGGGTATTGAATGCCGCACCAGCGACCAGCGGGTGCAAGCGTTATTGGCGCCGCTGGAGCATGGTATCACCCGCAATTGTGTGCTGGCCGAGCGGGCAATGAACCGCCGCCTGCAGGGCGGCTGTCAGGTGCCGATTGGTGCCTTCGCTACCCAGCACGGTGAGCAAATCACGCTGCGCGGTCTGGTGGGTTCCCTTGATGGCAGCGAAATTATCCGCGATCAAGTGCAGGGGCCGGCCAGCAGCGCTGAAGCGCTGGGGCAGCAACTGGCTGAGCGGCTGCTCGTTGCGGGCGCCGGTAAGATTTTAACTGCTGTGTATCAGGGCAGCTAACCACCATGTTTTTAATCACCCGGCCGGCCGGCAAAGCGGATCATCTGCTGGAAGCCCTGGATGATAGCGGCGTGCCCTATCTGTACCAGCCGGTGATTACTACCCAGATGGTACAGTTAAAAGCCAAAGATCTGCGCTTACTAAAACAAGCAGACTTGCTGGTGTTTGTCAGTTTAAGTGCGGTACATGCACTGGAGCAGCAACTCGATCCAAGCGAACTGACCGCGCCTTTACTGGCGGTAGGTGAAACCACAGCCGCTGCCTTAACCCGTTGGACCGGCCGCAGTGTGCTGGTGCCACAAGATCAGCGCAGCGAAGGCTTGCTCGGTTTGCCCGAATTACAGGATGTCGCCGGCTTGCAGGTCGTGGTAGTGCGCGGTAATGCCGGGCGGGAGCTGATAAAACAAAGTTTAAGTCAGCGCGGCGCCCTGGTGCGTTATGTACAAAGCTATAGCCGGATCCCGCTGCCGTTAGATGGTGCGACGCTGTGCCAGCAATGGCAGCAGCAAGGTATCCGCTGTGTGGTAGCAACCAGTAACGAAATTTTACAACGCATTTTTGATTTAGTGCCGGCGACTCAGCAGAGCTGGCTTTGTCAGCTGGGTTGGATCCTGGTTAGCCCAAGGGCACGCGATAGTGCTCTGTCGCTTGGGATTGCCGCAGAGCGCATTCAGCTGGCGCAAAGTGCCAATGACGACGCCTTATTAGAGGCGATACAGCAGTTTAAGAAGGACTTGTTATGAGTGAGCAGAAGCCAAGCAGTACTGACAGTGATGCACCTCTGGCGGAGTTAAAAGCCCAGCTGGCCGAGACTGAAAATGAGCCCGCTGGCTCAACCGGCAGTGGCGTGGCAGCGCTGGCTTTGCTACTGGTGTTACTGACCGGTGGGGGCATGGCAGCGGCAGGCTGGTGGCTATGGCCACAATGGCAGGGCCTGCAGCAACAACTTAGCCAAAGCCAGCGTAGCGTGCAACAACTGGAACAACAACTGGCGCAAACGCTGGCCCAAGTTGCGGAACAGCAAAGCCAGCAACTCGGTACTGTCGAACAACAATGGCAAAGCTGGCAGCAGCGACAGCAGACCAGTCAGGCCGAGCTGAATAATCAGTTACAGCATCAGCTTGCGCTACTACGTCAGCAGCTGCAGGAAAAAGACGGTGCCCCACCACAGCACTGGCTACTGGCCGAAGTGGCCTACCTGTTAAAGCGTGCCAGTTATAATCTGGTATTGCAGCAGGATCTGCCCAGTGCCCGCATGCTGTTGCAACAGGCCGATGCCCAGCTGGCACGGCTGGATAACCCCGCGCTGTTAAACGTCCGGCAAAGTATTCGCGATGACCTGGCTGCGCTTAAGCAGCTCAGTTTGCCCGATTATAGTCAGGTCCATCTGCAACTGGCCCAGTTACGGCAGCAGAGCCTGCGCTTACCGCTAAAACAACAGGAGCACGCGTTGGTCACCGAGCCGGTGGTTGACGCTGAGCTGGCAAACTGGCGGCAGAATCTGGCGGCGTATTGGCAACAAAGCTGGAGCAAGTTATTTCAGGTGCGCCCGGTCGTGGCCGAGGATTTTATAAACCTGACGGCCGAGCAGCAGTTACAGCTGCGGCTGACCTTGCAGCAACAGCTATTGCTGGCAGAGCAGGCATTGTTACAACGCGAAGCTGAGGTATTCAGCCGGGCAGTGCAACAGGCCGCCGATCTGTTACAACGCTATTTTGCGGCCGATGCCGCGTCGGTGCAGCAAGCCGCGACAGCATTGGTACAGCTAAGCCAGCTGGCACTGACTAAGGTCGAGCTACCGGTATTGCAAAGTCCGGCGCAGTTGGAACGGCAGTTAGCCTTGCTCTCTGAGGAGGCGTTATGAGCAAGCTGTTACTGTTAACCTTGCTGCTGGTGCTGGCGATGTTGCTGGGGCCGCTGCTGATTAACAACCCTGGCTATATCAAACTGATTGTCGCTGGCTATAGCGTTGAAATGACGCTACTCGGATTGGTGATTGCGCTTGGCTTGCTGTTACTGGCTGGCGCCTTGTTGTTTGCGGTATTGCGCCACCTGGCGCGCTGGCAAAAATGGTCATTTAGTTTTTTCCGGCTACGCCGGCAACGTAAAGCCCGCGCGGCCTTTGCACTCGGCTTACAGGCCTATGCCCGTCAGCAATGGCAACAAGCCAGCGAGCAGCTGCAATTAGCATTGCAGGACCCCAGTTTTAGCACCGAAAAACGGATGTTGGCCAGCTACGCCAGTTTTTATGCTGGTAAAACAGAACAAGCCGGTACCTTAGCACATACGTTGGAGAGCAGTGAGTCGAATAGCGCCTTTGTGCAGGCCGATTTACTGTTACAGCAAGGGCAGGCCGGTGAGGCGTGCCGGATACTGGCACAGCATTTGTCGCAGGCGAAGCAGGATCCGGCCCTGGGGCAGCTGTACCTGCAGGCGCTGCAACAAGCCGGGCAATGGCAGCGCTTGTTAGAAACGGTACCGCAGGCGATCAGTGAGCGCTGGTTTAGTAAAGATAGCTGGCAGCAACGCCGTTTTGCGATTTACCCGGCGGCGATCAGCCAGCTTAGTTTACAAGGGTTTTCCGAGCAGGCGGACTACTGGCAGAATTTACCGGCGAAAGAGCGTAAATCTGCGGCGGCTATTTTGGGACAGGCCTGGGCGCTGGCGCAGCAAGGTCTGAACGAACAAGCGGAGCAGAAGCTGGTGCAGGCACTGACACTGCAGGATTTGCCCGCAGCCTGGCCTTATCTGCGGCAAATTCCGCTTGGTCGCTCGGTGCTGAAGTTACGCAAGGCGGTACAACACTGGCTACGGGATCACCCAACGAATGGCTATCTGTATGCGGTTCTGGCCTATCTGGCGGAGCAGGAAGGCGATAAAGAGCAGGCCACGCTGGCCTGGCAAAAGGTGCGGCAATATCAACCCGAGTTATGGCAGCACGCCTGACCAGCTTAGCGGCGGTTATCGCGCCTGACAGCCGTTTGTTGGTGCTCGGCAGTATGCCGGGTGCCGCCTCGCTGGCGGCTCAGCAATACTACGCTCATCCACGCAATGCATTTTGGCCTATTATGGGGCAGTTGTTTGGTTTTGCCGCCGATTTACCTTATCCCGAGCGTCTGATGCAATTAAGAGCGCGAGGTATTGGTCTGTGGGATGTACTGCAGAGCTGTGAGCGTCAGGGCAGCCTCGACAGTGCGATCCGGGCGGAGCTGCCCAATGATTTCGCCAGCCTGCTACAACAGCAACCCGGCATCCGGGCACTGGCCTTTAACGGCGCTAAGGCAGTGCAGAGTTTCCGCAAACTGGTATTACCCAGCCTGCAAACACATCAGCCACTCCCAATACTGCTGAACCTGCCATCGACCAGTCCGGCACATGCATCTGTCTCCCGCACCGAAAAACTGGCAGCCTGGGCTGAAGTACTGACGCATCTGGATTAACTATTCACTTAAATGCTGGCTTAAGCGCTCGCGTAACTCACCTTCAATCGGCACTGCTTTGCCGGTTTTCTGATCCAGACAAACAAAGGTAACCTGGGCATCAGCGGCAACGGCCTCAGTGCCCGCGATCCGCACTTCCTGCGACACGACTGCACTTTTACTGCCAATTTTGCTAAAGCGGGTAAAGACTTCCAGCGTCTGGCCCATGGTTGCCGCGACCCGGTAGTTAATATTGATATTTACAATGACCCAGGCCAGGCCGTGCTTGGCAAACCATTCGATATCGCCGCTATCTTCCAGATAGCCCCAGCGCGCTTCTTCTAGAAACTCCAGATAGCGGGCGTTATTGACATGCTGATAGATATCTAAATGATAGCCGCGAACTTTTATCAGGGTTTTATGTTGCATAGTCGTTGTCCTTTAGTGCAATTACTCTGATTCTGCCACAGCTGACTTTATGCTGCCAGAATTAAAGATTGACTCGAAAAATCAGCTTGTTATTATCAGAAGTGCGCAAAAATTAACAGGGAAGCTAATATGCTAAAGAAATTAACCTTTTTGCTGCTGTTTAGCAGCGGATCACTGAGTGCAGACTGGAATCAGGCACTTTTCGCTTACGAGCAACAGGATTACCACAGCGCCAAACAGCATTTCACTGAGTTAGTTAAAGTGGGTAATCCCCATGCGATGTTTAGTCTGGCTGCAATGTACTTCAACGGCGAAGGCACTGAGGCCAATCCATCACAGGCCGCTGCGTTATTTGCATTGGCAGCGGCTTATGGCAATGCTGATGCTGCCGCTTTGTCAGAGCAGCTGCGGGCTAACTTTGAGCCAGATGCCGAGCTTGCCTATCAGCAGCAATTACAGCAATGGCAGCAACAGCTGGTCATTCCGGCCGGGCCCACCGAACATCGTAGCCCCTCTGCGGCACAAGGACTGCAACCTCTGAAACGGATTGAACCACGCTATCCGGTAGAGGCCGCAAAACGCGGGCAGGCGGGCTATGTGAGATTGCATTATCGTATTGATGAGCAAGGTAAGGTGAATGATATCAGGGTACTGGATGCCTACCCGGAACAGTTATTTGTTAAAGCAGCGGTTAAGGCGTTAGAGGACTGGCGTCATGCTGCAGGTCAGCCAATGCTGACAACGACTGAGCTGAGTTTTACGCTGGAAATCTCCGGAGTAGACCGGCTGAATATCGCAAACCTGAAACAGCTGCTGTTTCAAAACAGGTTGTGGGATCTGGCACAAGCAGGATCGCCAGAGCATCAGTTAATGCTCAGTCGCGTGATGCGATTTATTGCGTCACAGGGTGCGCAGCACTTTATTATCGATACTGAATTGCCAATTACTGCGCCAGACCTTGGGTTGCTTGAATCGAAATTACAGCTCGCCGCAGCCTTTGATACTTTGCCACAACAAACCCTGGTTGAGGTGGATGCTGCTGGAGTGATTATTAAAGCCGAAAGTAATGACGAGTTGCTGGGCAAGCAGTTAACCGGGGTGCGCAAAGCGGGCCATTTTTTGTTGCAGCCTCTTATAGTCAATAAAAAGACAGAAATACTGGTACAGCCCGCCCATACGGTGTCCCGTGCCTGGTCTGCGGAGTACTGGGTCGAGCAAGCGGCCAGGCATGGCCAGCGTGAGGCGCAGCGTCTTCTGGCCACAACAGATCCGAACTGGCAAACCTATCTTCTGAGCCAGCAGGACCCAGTGGTAATGGCCTGGCAGGCGACCGGATTGTTGCCCAAGCCGAATCATTGAGTATATTCGATACAGTCGGTACGCAATGCGCGCCGGGAGATTAATCCCAGAGGGTAGAACTCCCCTCTGGGATTGTCGCGGCTAACCCTAGTAGGGATTAGTCGGGGTATAGAAACTACTGAAGTTACCGTTAATGCCAAGACGGGTCGGGGTGACAGAGCTGCTATTGTTCAGCAGATTGTAACTGTCACCCGGTTGCAGCCGGTAGCGCAGCAAATCATGCAGGATCACCGGCTGACCACATTGCCGCTGCTGATACTGAGTTTGGCTATCAGCGCGCAGCACATAAACTTCATGCTGGCCGTCGACCGTTGTCTGGCCATTCGCCTGCACAAACAGCGAGGTGCGCTCTGACACTCCGATCACCCGGCCATTGCTACCTAAATGCGCCTGAAATACTGCTGAGCGTCCCATCCGGTCGCGCTGGGCAAAATGGGTATCATTTAACGTATTGGCTAGCATTGGGATTTGTAGGAAGTTGTTACTGAATTTAATGGTGTTATGGCAGAAGTCGGTGACCACTTCCGCACTGACCGCGCCTTGCACGCCGTCCGGATTGTAGACCGTCTGACTTAAGACATGGTTGCCGGCAGAGGTACCACCAACCACACCACCTTTGTTATAGACATATTGAATCGCTGCGTCGACCTTAGTACCTTGCCAGTTACTGATATAACTGCTTTGGTCACCACCGGCAATCCAGACAAATTCCGCGGTACGGATCACCCAGTCAACATAGTCGCTGTTTGCTTTAGTGCGGCTATCGACAATTAGCGTCTCGACAGAGGCAGCGTTGGTTAAGCCTTGCAGATAAGTATTATAGGCACCGGTGCCAGTGGTACGTAACACAACGATATTGCCGCCCTGAATATGGGGCGCAACACGCAGACTAAACGCGTCATCCACATCGGTACCGCCACCCATCAGTAGTGCTGCCGGTTCGGTCAGGTTAACGCAGGTGTCTGTCAGGCTGCCTACCCGGTATACCGTTAAGCTACCTGGTTTGCTGGGTCGCGGCCCGTAGTTACAGGCTGGCGCCGGCGAGCCACCGCCACCCCCGTTAAATTGTACCTGTAACTGATAGTTACCTGTCCCGGCATAGCGGGTTACCTTGATATAGTGGCGACCGGCGGCGGCGGCCTTATAGGTGCCGGTCTCCGGATTGCTGGCGCTTTGTCCGGATAAAATATAGCTGCCACTATCCCGGTATAAGAACCAATCAAAATCTGCATTACTGCCATGGCTAAGACTCACGGTAATGTCACCGCTACTGCTGGTATCAAAGAAATACCAATCAACGTCATTGCGGCTACTGATACTGGCTTGTACCGTGACACCGGAGCATAAGGGGCCATTAGCCGCACTTTCGGTATTATTATTTTCAGCTTCCTGTGTCAGGCAGGCGTGCGCATGGCTACTGAATAACAGTACCAATGCACCTAGATGCATATATCTCTTCATTGTTGCTTCCTGTTTCTTGTTGTTATGAAAAAGCCCAGAGTGGGCGATAACCACACAGCAGAATGCCGGAAAGGCGTCTACCGTGTCGGTATAGGGTTAAACCGAGAGAGTTTTAGCGGTGATTTATTCGTCGAACCACTCGGATAAGTGGTAGTCAGTGGAGCAGGCATGTAGCCCCTGCCAGCGGAACGCCAGACAAGTCGCATCAGTATGATGAAGGGGCTTTGGCTGCATATCAAGATCGGTTAATAGATGTTATTTCAACTATTGACCTGAAATTGCAGCTTGTCAAGTTTCTAAAAGGCCTGCTTAAGCTGCCAATCTAGTGGGCGCCGCCAAATCGCTTAACTCTCAGGCGCCGTTTTTGGTCAGAATTCAGATATAGGCAAAGGCGTCGGCAAACATTTGCTCTCGGTGAGCGCCTTGCTCTGTGAAAGCTTCCCGCGCCACACCTGCCATCGCAAAGGGGCCGGCGATGTAAATATCGTAGGCCTCCAGCGAGACAAAATCCTGCAGTATCGCCTCGTGCACCAGACCGCTGCGGCCCTGCCAGGCAGCATTGGGTTCCTGCACGACCGGAATAAAGGAGTATTTGGCGTTGCTGGCGGCCCACTGCTGCAGCTCGGTTTGATAGTACAGCGCTTCTTCCTGCCGCACACCCCAGTATAAGAATACCGGTTTATCCTGCTTAGCGGCTGCTAAAGCCATTGCAATGCTATGCACATAAGAGAAACCGGTACCACCGGCCAGCAGGATCACTGGCCGTTCACTGTGCTCACGCCAGCCGGCATGGCCCAGACCGACCTCAACCTGAACCGCCGCCCCCTGATTAAAGGCCTGTTGCAAATGCAGCAGGGCGGCACTTGACCAATTATCGCCCGCTGGCGCGCCGATATGTAACTCCAGGTAGTCTTGTCCCGGGATACTGGCAATAGAAAACGGGCGTTTATCATCGGCAGTCAGGCAGAGCTGCAAATATTGGCCGGCAACGAAGCCCGTCGTCTGCGCCGGTTTTAGCAGCACTTTGCTGATAACCGGTGTTAGGGCTTCGATGGCAATAACCTGACAGGAAATAGCGTTCATAGGGCTCTCAAGGTTCAGGCGGCAGCTAGCCGCGGATAAAAGGGTGGTGCAGCTCTAAATCAGAGTCTGCAGTCGCCAGACAGCAATACACAAATTGCTGCTGGCGATCGGTTTCGGTTAATGGGTTAGGGTCGGCGTAACTGACACTACCACTGCGCAGTTTACACACGCAACTGGTACAGACACCCTGGCGGCAGCGGTGCGGGAAATCGATACCCTGCCGCAAGGCAGCGGCGAGGATACTCTCACCTTGTGCGACCTCAAAGGTTAGTTTTGCCGGTAGGATCCGTACCTGATAGCTCATGTTTTTTGCTCTGGTAAAGTGATACCCAATGACGGCCATAAGGCATCAATGCGCTGTTTAATCGCCGGATCCATGACGATAGGCTCGCCCCACTCACGGTTAGTTTCGCCTGGCCATTTATTGGTGGCATCCATCCCCATTTTTGAACCTAAACCGGATACCGGTGACGCAAAGTCGAGATAATCAATAGGGGTATTTTCCACCAGCGTGGTATCCCGCGCCGGATCCATCCGGGTGGTCATCGCCCAGATTACATCCTTCCAGTCGCGGGCATTGATATCATCATCACAAACAATCACAAACTTGGTATACATAAACTGGCGTAGAAAGGACCAAACACCCATCATTACCCGTTTCGCATGTCCCGGATATTGCTTTTTCATCGTCACCACCGCCAGCCGGTACGAGCAGCCTTCAGGTGGCAGGTAGAAATCGGTAATTTCCGGAAATTGCTTTTGTAAAATCGGCACAAAGACTTCGTTTAGCGCCACACCCAGCACGGCAGGTTCGTCTGGTGGCCGGCCAGTATAGGTACTGTGGTAGATCGGATCTTCACGGTGGGTAATATGGGTCACGGTAAACACCGGGAAGTTATCAACCTCATTGTAGTAGCCGGTATGATCGCCATAAGGCCCCTCAGGCGCCAGTTCACCCGGCTCGATATAGCCCTCCAGCACAAATTCGGCACTGGCAGGTACCTGCAGATCGTTACTGACGCATTTCACCACTTCGGTATTATCGCCACGCAGTAAGCCGGCAAAGCCATACTCCGATAAGGTATCCGGTACCGGTGTCACGGCACCTAAAATGGTTGCCGGATCAGCGCCTAAAGCCACCGCTACCGGAAAACGCTGCCCCGGATGCGCTTTTTGCCATTCAAAAAAGTCCAGTGCACCGCCGCGATGCGATAGCCAGCGCATAATCACTTTGTTTTTACCCAGTACCTGCTGCCGGTATATGCCAAGGTTCTGCCGCTCTTTATGCGGGCCTTTAGTGACCGTTAAACCCCAGGTGATCAGCGGTGCAGCATCACCGGGCCAACAGGTCATTACCGGCAACTTTGTAAGATCCACCTGGTCACCGCTCAGAACCACTTGCTGACAAGCGGCTTTTTTTACTTGCTTGGGTGACATATTCAGCACTTGCTTAAAGATTGGCAGCTTACTAAAGGCGTCTTTTAAACCTTTTGGTGGCTCAGGTTCTTTGAGAAATGCCAGGAGTTTTCCAACTTCGCGCAGCGCCGATACCTCTTCCTGGCCCATACCCAGCGCTACCCGCTTTGGGGTACCGAAAAGATTAACCAGTACCGGGGTGTTAAAGCCTTTCGGCTTTTCAAACAGCAGCGCAGGACCCTCTCCACGCAGGGTGCGATCGGCAATTTCGGTCATCTCTAATACCGGATCCACCGGTTGACTGATCCGCACCAGTTCACCGCGCTGCTCCAGTTGTGCAATAAAGTCGCGTAAATCTTTATATTTCATCTTTGCCCTTAATGTTGTCAGCCGCAGCCTGACAAAAGCTGACCGTATTATACATTGCCAGTCATTTCCTGCCAGTTTTGGCCTGCTATGCGGCTGGGGTAAGCCAGCACGGCCTTTTATAATGTCGAAAATAAGGTGACGCGGGTTATACGATGGCGGAGCAGGAAGGGGTTATAAAATTTCAGTTAAGTTATCAGCCGATGGCACTGCCGCCGGCGGTTAACATTGCTGAAATCAATGCCTGGCGCACCCTTTGCGTGCAGCTGGGCATGCTGGGTCAGCATCCGGCACGTTATGACAACTATGGTTTTGGTAATATCAGCCAACGGCTGGGGCAGTCGGCACAGTTTATTATCAGTGGCACCCAAACCGGTGGTAAAAAGGTGTTAACAGCGGCAGACTATGCGTTAGTTAGCCAGTGTCAGCCTGAACTTAACCGTATTGAGGCACTCGGGCCCTGTAAGCCTTCCTCCGAGGCTATGACCCATGGTCAGCTGTACTTACTGGAGCAAAATATTCATTTTGTGATCCATGCACATTGCCCGGCGATCTGGCACTATGCCGATCGTCTGAATTTACCACAAACCCGGGCCGAAATTCCTTATGGTACTGTGGCCATGGCGACAGAGGTTGGCCGGCTATTTGTGGAAACCGCGGTCGTGCAGCAGCGTATTTTTACTATGGCCGGCCATGAAGACGGTGTGGTCACCTTTGGTAGTACGGCGGCCGCCGCCTTTCAGGTGCTGGCCGAGTATTATGCCCTGGCGTTACGTTTGGGTGCTGAGCCGAATATTTAAGCGGCCAGCCGAAAAACTGCCTGAAAAACAAGCGCCGGTTAGTTTTTTCTGGTAAAACTAATCAAAACGGACAGCAGAGACCCTGATAAGATGCAGTTTCCGGCAAATATTAAACAACAAACCTGCAGTGACTGCCTGAGTGGCCAGGATCTGGGCTTTCAGATCCGCATGGCGTTTCAGCCAATCATAGACTGGCATGAGAAAACCATTATTGCTTATGAGGCGCTGGTTCGTGGGCCAAATGGCGAAGGTGCCGGCTGGGTATTTCAGCATATTAACGACGATAATAAATACTATTTTGACCAGGCGTGCCGGGTAAAAGCGATCGAAACTGCGGCCAAATTGGGCTGCAAAACCTTTTTGAATATCAATTTCTTGCCCAATGCGGTTTACAACCCGGAAACCTGTATTAAGGCAACCATTGAAGCCGCCGACACCTATGGCTTTGATCTCACTAAACTGATTTTTGAAGTTACCGAAGGCGAGCAAATTCCAGATAAGGCGCATTTAAACCGAATTTTCCAAAGCTATGCCAAACGCGGCTTTCAAACCGCGATTGACGACTATGGCTCGGGTTATGCCACGCTGGATTGGTTAATAGAGTTAAAACCGCATATTCTGAAATTGGATATGCAGCTGATCCGCAATATTGAGCAGAATCCGGCCAAGCAGTTTATTGTCGAGCGTACGCTAGAGCAGTGCGAGCTGCAGGGTACCAAGGTGTTGGCTGAGGGCATTGAAAGCCGTGCTGAGTTGGACTATCTGACCTCTGTCGGTATTCGTTATTTGCAGGGCTATTATTTTGCCCGACCGGAGCTGGAAAAGCTTGCGACTTTGGCTGAGATTAACGGTCTGGCTTAAGCACTGAGCTTAGCTATAACTGTCGCAGCTCATTACACCAACAGCAAAAACAAAGGCGCCTTGCGGCGCCTTTAGCATTTACAGCTTTAAATTAGAAATTATACGCCACTCGGCCATAGAACAAGCGGCCAGAACGTCCAAACGGTGAGTAGTTCGAAAACGAGGTGGCGCCTGTGGTATTCAGATTGATTGGGAATGCATCCGGATACTGGTCAAAGATATTGTCGGCGCCAAAGGCTACCGTCCAGTTATCGTTAAACTCGTAGCGAGCTTCCAGATCAACCAGTGTTTTAGGTGTTAATACAAAGTCGGTGGCTGCAGTGGTGCCCGGCGCTAACACCTCACCATAGCGGGTAGCCTTTAAGGTCGCGCTTAAACTATCAAAGCTCCAGTTTACCGTGGCACCAATTTTATCTTTCGGTGTACCTTTCTCAAAGGTCAGCACATTCACCCGACCAAACAGGGTTGGCGCCGGATTCAGTGCGGAAAGCTGTGAGGTCGCCGGCACCGATTTCACCTTGGTTTCATTGTAGTTACCTACCAAAGTGAAGTCGAATAAGCCGAGCTTATCGGTGGGTAAGGTCCAGTTAATGACCACATCCACACCCTTGGTCTCGGTGTCGACGCCGTTAATAAAGAAGCGGCCGCCACCAATACCGATAAAGCCCTGAGAAGTCAGATACTCACGCACATTATTCTGAGTCAGGTTTTCGGATAGCACGATCCGATCATCAATATCGATACGATAACCATCGATAGTGATTGAAACTGGTCCAACACGGAATACGGTACCCAGTGAGTAGTTTACCGACTCTTCTGCATCCAGGGCTTTAGCGCCCAGCGCCTGAGCTACCGGATCATTCACCGGGAAGGTGGTAATATCAAACGGAATACCGTTGATAAAGTTGGTAGAGGTAGCCGTAAAGTTCTGTTGCTGCAGAGAAGGCGCACGGAAACCATTCTGTACTGAACCCCGCACGGCAAAGGTATCGGTAAAGTCATAACGCAGTGCTGCCTTGCCGGTCACGTTACTGCCAAAGTCGGAGTAGTCTTCGGCTCTTACCGCTACTGAGCCCAGCATATTGTCGGTCAGATTCGCTTCCAGATCGACATAAACGCCAATGGCGCGACGGGTCGCCCGTACTTCGTTAGAGGGACGGAAGCCCGGGAATACCTGAGCACCCGAAGCAGTCGGTGCACCGTTTAACAGCACGCCACCATTACGCCAGGAATCCGGTTCACCGGCGAAAATGCCGTAACGCTCACGGCGCATTTCTACACCGGTTGCCAGGTTAAGCGGCGAGGCTAAACCATCAACATTAAAGGAGCGTACACCTGACAGGTTAAATACTGCCTGGCCATAACGATAGCCACCGGCATCAAACTCGGTTTTGCTTAACGGGCCAATTGAGCGGTTCAGCGTATTCTCGATGGTAAAGGCCATGCGGTTTTGCCCCCAAACCAGCGAGCTGTCTACTGTCCATTCACCGACATCAAACTCATAACCGACCGCCGCACTGGCGTCTGTGACATCAGGGGCAATAATTGGCAGGAAGCCATCCGGATGAATTTCCGGTACGTTACGCACGTCATTCGGTGTACGGAAGAAACCGGCAGAGCGTGCTTCGCGATCCTGATAGCTCAGCCAGCCATACACCTTACCATTTTCCAGGGTTTTACCGGCATTGGCGAAAAAGGTGAACTGGTCCAGTTCCGGCTCGCCATACCAGGCATTAAAGCGATTGACCAATGCTTCACGTGGATCAAACTCGCCATTGACTCTGTTGTATTGCTGGCGGTGATCCCAGCCACCGCGCTCAGTGCGCTCTGCCTCTTTATATTCTGCCGATACCGTCAGATAGCCGTTATTACCCAGTTCAAAGCCGCGCCAGCCGCTTAACGTCAGCGTTTCTCCATCTACCCGGCTGCGGCGAAGGGTGCTGGGCGCGCTCCAGGTGGCACCGGCAACTACCGGGGTAGTGGGTACAGTGTAACTGGTATCGCGCCAGGCATAGGAGCTGGTAAAGTTACCGCCTTCACTGGCTTCGCGCAGCCGCACGTTGAGTACCCCGGCGATTGCATCTGAGCCATATTGGGCTGAGGCGCCGTCACGCAAGACTTCAACCGAATTGATAGCAGCGGTTGGAATAGTATTTAAATCCACCGCCGATGAACCACGCCCCACAGTTCCATTAACGTTAACCAGGGCTGCAGCATGCCGGCGTTTGGAGTTAACTAATACCAGAGACTGGTCTGGCCCTAAGCCACGTAAGGTTGCCGGGCGCACCGTATCGGTGCCGTCAGCCAGGCCGGGACGTGGGAAGTTAAATGAAGGTAAAGCAGTGGACAGCACCTGGTTTAGTTCAGTGGAGCCGGCGCGGGTCAGGCTTTCGGCGCTGACAACATCAATTGGCACTGCCGTATCTGATACCGAACGGCCCGCTACGCGGGTACCGGTTACTACGATTTGCTCAATACGTTCGGCCTTTTCTTCGGTTTCAGTATTGCTGCTTTGTTGAGCCAGAGCGAGTGGGCTGGAAAGCACCAGCGTCACGGCTAACGCAAGAGGATGGGGCTTGAAGCTATGCATAGGTGTTATCTCCTTGTTATATTTATTAAAGCTAGAACCTCAATAACCTGGTGTCAAACCAGTACCACAATTAAAGATAGCGTGACGTTGACAAAATTATGACTTAGGATGTCGATAACTTAAAGGATACAGACTTCCAGATGTCTTTACTACGCCACTTTGGTCGAATTGGAGCACTAAGATGAAAAAAAATACCCGGTTAATTCATGCTGGCCGCAGTAAGCAATGGACAGGCAGTGCGGTTAACCCACCGCTGGTGCGGGCGTCGACCATCGTATTTGATACGATGCAAGAGCTGCGCGAGGCCACCAAACAGCGCGGTAACCGGGTACCCTATTATGGCCGTCGCGGCACCCAAACCCATTTTGCGTTTCAGGAAGCCATGTGTGAACTGGAAGGCGGTGCCGGCTGCGCGCTTTATCCCTGTGGCGCGGCGGCGGTTAGCGGTGCCTTGTTGGCCTTTTTAAAGCAAGGCGATCACCTGTTGATGGTCGACAGTGTCTATGAGCCGACCCGGGCGCTGTGCGATAAGCTGCTGGCAGGTTTAGGGATTGAAACCACCTATTATGACCCGCTGATCGGTGCCGGTATCGCGGCGCTGATCAAACCCAATACCCGGATGATCTTTCTGGAATCGCCTGGTTCGCTGACGATGGAAGTGCAGGATATACCTGCCATTTGCGCGGTGGCGCGGGCGCAGCAGATCATTACGGTACTGGATAATACCTGGGCCTCGCCGATTTTGTGTAAGCCCTTTGAACTGGGCGTGGATATCTCAATTCAGGCGGCGACCAAGTATATTATCGGTCACTCTGATGTGATGCTTGGCACCGCCAGTGCCACTGAGCAATATTGGCCACAACTGCGCGAGCATAGCTATTTAATGGGCTACTGTGCTTCAGCCGACGATGTCTATGCTGCCAGTCGTGGCTTGCGCACCTTAGGGGTGCGGTTAAAGCAGCATGAACAAAATGCGTTGCAGGTGGCGCAGTGGTTAGCACAGCGACCCGAGGTGGCGACGGTACGGCATCCGGCCTTTGCCGATCACCCAGGTCATCAGCAGTTTAAACGTGATTTTAGCGGTAGCAATGGCTTGTTTTCGTTCGTGTTGAGCCAAGGCTCACTAAAACAAGTGGAAGCCTTTATCGAAGGAATGCAGCATTTTAAAATGGGTTTTTCGTGGGGCGGCTATGAAAGCCTGATCACAGCAACCCTCAATGTGCAGGCTCTACGTCAGGCCAGCCACTGGCCCTACAGCGGGCCCTTGATCCGGCTGCATATCGGCCTGGAAGATCCGGAGGATTTAATCGACGATTTGCAGGCGGCTTTTCAGCGCTTTCATGCGGCCATATAGCATTGCATAACTATGCGATTCTGTGGCTGGCGCTGGCTAGGATTGTCTGCATTAGTGCAGCCTAAATCTGCTCTAAAAGCCAGCAGTTTGGTTTTTTCTTATTCAGGAACTGCATAAATACTCACCGATCGGTATTTTTCAGGCAGTTTTTGCTGGCGATTTCACCACAATTCCCTACAATGCGCGCCCTCTGCAGCAGTGCCGGCACAGGTACTGCTGAGTTGTATCAGCCACTGGCTGTTTTATTCAGGAGCAAGCATGTCTGTATCGTTATCCAAAGTGAATTCTTTGCGTTTAAGTGTGGTGGCCGCTGCCGTTGCTGCAGCCAGTCCACAGTGGGTTGTGGCAGAAGAAAGCCCGCAGGCGGCAACCGAGCGCATTCAGGTTACCGGTTCGCGCATTCTGCGTGAAGGCGCTATAGCCCCGTCACCGGTAACGGTGATTTCCGGTCGTGATCTGGTGGAAACCGGCGCCATGAATATTGGTGAAGTGTTAAAAGAATTACCGTCACTGGCTGCCACTTATTCACTGGCTAACGCAGGCCGTTTTATCGGTACTGCCGGCTTAAGCTTACTGGATTTACGCGGTATGGGCGCTTCCCGTACGCTGGTGCTGGTTGATGGCCGTCGCCATGTTGCCAGCAGTGCCGGCAGTGCTGCGGTCGATACCAACAGCATTCCTACTGCCTGGTTAGACTCGGTGGAAATTATTACCGGTGGTGCCTCAGCCGTATATGGTGCCGACGCGGTAACCGGCGTAGTAAACTTTAAACTGAAAAAAGACATTCAGGGTTTCGATCTGGTGCTAAGCCGCGGTTTTGCTCAGGATAACCCGTACGATAACCATAAAGCCTTATTATCCTTTGGTACCGACTTCGCTGCCGGCCGTGGTAACTTTGCAGTAGCCGCTGAGTTTTCTGGTCAGGAAGGGATGAACGCCACTGATCGCCGGCAAACCCGCACCTCTTATATGGCTGTCGCTAACCCGGCTGACCGTGATGGTCGTGATAGCAACGGCGTCTTTATTCACGATGGTATTCCGGATCGGATCACCGTTGCTAATGCCGGTTGGTATGACAGCTCAACGGCCGGTAATTTTAAGTTAAATGGTGACTGGTACATCTTTAACCAGGACGGCAGCGTGCGTCTGCAGGAGCTGGGTACCACCTATGGCAATATTGAGCACTGTAGCAACTGTGAATTTTTAGATCTGCGGCAGTATCAGGATCTGCAGCCAAGCTTTAACCGCCAGAACCTGAATATGAAAGCTAACTTTGACCTGACGGACAGCATCAACCTGTTTGCCGAAGGCAAATATGTGCGCAGCAAAGGCAGTAACGAAGGTCAGCCATCATTCTTTGAATATGGCTCAGCGATCCGCATTATGCGTGACAACGCCTACCTGGATGACAGCATGGCAGCGCTGATGGACGCCAATAACCTGGATTCGATCCGTATTCACCGCTTCCAGAAAGATGCTGGCCGTCGCTTTGAACAAAATACCCGCACTACATCACGCTTTGTTGCCGGTGCGCAGGGTGAGCTGTCGGCAGACTGGGGCTTTGAAGCCTATGTTACCCACGGCGAAACCAAGCTGGAGCAGGTTAACTATAACAACCTGATCCGCACTAACTTCGCCCAGTCAGTTGATGCCGTAGTTGATGCCAATGGCCGTATTGTGTGTCGTGACGCCACTGCCCGCGCCAACGGCTGTGCACCAACCAGCCTGTTTGGTGACAACGCCATTAATGATGCGGCCCGTAACTGGTTTAATACCACCTCTTACAGCCACAGCACCATTCGCCAGCAAGTGGCGAATGCCAGCGTTAACAACAGTGGTCTGTTCGAATTACCTGCCGGTATGGTCGGCTTCTCAGCCGGTGTTGAATACCGTAAAGAAGAAAGTGAATCTGTACCGGATCGCTTTGCCGCTACCGGCGCTACTTTCCTGAATTCACTGCAATATATGCGCGGTGAGTTCGATGTGAAAGAAGCCTTTACCGAAGTGTCAGTACCATTACTCTCTGATCTACCACTGATCCAGGATCTGGTATTTGATGCTGCGGTGCGTTACGCCAATTACAGCACCATCGGTGATGCCACCAGCTGGAAAACCGGTCTGGACTGGAGCCTGAACGGCGAGTTCCGGATCCGTGCCACTTACTCTGAAGCGCTGCGGGCACCGAATATCAGCGAACTGTTTGGCCCGCAAAACCAAACCTTCTTCCGGGTAACAGATCCGTGCGCTACCACCGAGCGCCAGAGCCAGACGCGGGTAAACAACTGTGCGGCCATTGGTATTGCCCCGGACTTCCAGCTGAACAATCCAGCAGCGACAGTGGAAGGTTTAAGCGGTGGTAACCCGGATCTGCGTGCTGAAAAATCAGATAGTTACACTGTTGGTTTTGTTTACCAGCCAGATTTTATCCGCGGCTTTAGCATGACCGTTGACTACTGGTCGATTGAAATCAATGACGCTATCGCCTCTATTTCTGCACAAAATATTCTGAACCGCTGTGTCGATTCAGCCAGTGGCCCGAATATGCAGTTCTGTAATCTGGTACAGCGTAACCCGCAAACCCAGACGCTGCGCTTAATTACCTCAGTAGTACAGAACGTGGCGGCACAAACGGCCAGCGGTATCGATTTTGAATTTGGTTATGATTTTGACGCCCTGGGCGGTCGCTTTAATACCAAGTTAATTGGTACCTGGCTGGAATCGCGTAAAACCTATTCGTTCCAGAACTTCCCGAACGAATATATTGAAAACGCCGGTGTTGCCGGTGACGCGACCTGGCAAGCTAACCTGAGCGTGAACTACCGTTACGATGCCTGGACAGCTGGCTTTAAAACCCGCTATATCGATGCGGTATCGCTGTTCACCAGCCAGTCACTGGCGCTGAACCCGGATCCAAGCGATATTATGAGTTATGGTAGTTACTTCGTAACCGATATCCGCCTGGGTTACGACTTCGCCAGCGGCGTTAAACTGGCATTCGGTGTTGATAACCTGTTTAACCGCGATCTGCCGGGTGTGGCTTTAGGCACTACCGCAGAAACCGGTCTGTACAATAATATCGGCCGTTTCTTCTACACCAGCTTCTCTTACGCTTTCTAAGCGAAGCGCTTAACGCATCCAACCCGGCCTCAGTGCCTGTCTCTTATACACAAATCC